>JAKJFB010000005.1:9550-27614 GCA_022705125.1 Pseudomonadota bacterium | reverse complement strand
GAATTCGTTGATCGCGTTGATCGAACGCTCCTGGTGCGGCCACTGCGGATCGACGAAGGTGCCTTCCCAGGTGCCGTCGGTGGCGGGCCAGAACAGCAGGAAGCGGTACCAGCGCCCGTAGTAGGGCAGGTGACGGAAGCACCAGCTCGCCCCCTCGGACACGGCGCGGTGGTAATCCGGGTTCGGGAACATCCATTGCGGCGTGCGCTGGAACGTGTAGACCTGCGCGGCCTCCTTCGCGATCTCGGGCACGAGCTGGAAGGCGCTGGCGCCGGTGCCTATCACCGCGACGCGCTTGCCCGCGAGACTCACGGAGTGGTCCCAGCACGCCGAATGGAAGGCCGGCCCGCGGAAGCGCTCGAGCCCCTCGATGTCCGGCAGCTTCGGGCGGTTCAGCTGGCCCACGCCACTGATCAGCACGCGCGCGCGCAGCGTCTGCGTCGCGCCGTCCTTGGCGCGCACGCGCACGCGCCATTCGCCGCTCGCCTCGTCGAAGTCCGCCGCCTGCACCTCGGTGTCGAAGCGGATGTGCGGCTCCACCCCGTACTTGCGCGCGGTGTTCTCGAAGTAACGCCGCAGCTCGGGCTGGCGCGCGAAGAACTCCTGCCAGTCAAGGTTGGGCTCGAAGGAATAGCAGTAGAGGTGGTTGCCCACGTCGACGCGGCAGCCCGGATAGGTGTTCTCGTACCAGGTGCCGCCCACGCCGTGGTTCTTCTCGATGATCACGTAGGGAACGCCTTCCTCCTGCAGGCGGATGCCCGCGAGGATCCCGGACATGCCGGCGCCGATGATCAGCACCGGCAGCGCCTCGCGCGCCTGCTGCGGGATGTGCGCCAGCGAGACCTCGCGTGCGTCGCGCCCGTCGAGCTCCATCTCCTCGAGCATCATCGGCACGTAGGCCGCGGGCACCTCGCCGGCGACCAGGAAGCTCATCATGCGTTGCAGCGTGCCGGTATCCGGCGCCGGCGGCAGCGTGCAGCCGCGGTCGCGGTAGGCCTTGATCACCTCCAGCGCGCGGCGGCGCAGCTCGGCCTGCTGCACGGCGGGCATCGCGCACTGCATGTCGTTCAGGAAGGCCAGCACCGGGCGGATGTCGCCGTCGAGCAGGCTCGCGTCACCGGTCATGTGGATCATCGACATCATCAGGCAGGGGACGCTCGCCTGCTCGAGCGCCGCCGCGATCGTTGCGTCGTCGTCGGTGATCGGTTCGCCGGCCGGGTTGATACGGTGCGTCATGGCGCGTGCTCCGGTGCAATGCCTGTGCGCGACATTATCCGCCCGTGCGCGATTCACGGCTGATTACAATCGCGCAAGGCAGCCAGTGGGGACGAGGGCGGCATGGCCTGTGCCAGACACGCTGTGAATACGTCCCTGTACGCTCGAGCGCCGCATCCCTGCGGCGCACGGTCTGGCACAGGCCATGCCGCCCTCGTCTTCGACGCCGATGCGAGCTCAGCCCCGAGCCATGCGATCCTCCAGGTTGCACGGCTGTAACGACAAGCCGGGCCGGCCTCGGGTAGGCTTCGGCACAAACACCAGCCATGGCAACAGGAGACCGGAACATGTCGGACGCCATCATCCCTTTCAAGGTCGAGATCGGGAGCGCCGGGATCGAGGACCTGCGCCGGCGCCTCGCGGCCACGCGCTGGCCGGACGCCGAGACCACGGGCGACTGGAGCCAGGGCATACCGCTCGCGTACATGCAGGAGGTTTGCACCTACTGGGCCACGCAGTACGACATGCAACGCGTGGCGAAGCGCCTCAACGCCTTCCCGCAGTTCCGCACCCGGATCGACGGCCTCGGCATCCATTTCCTGCACGTCCGCTCGCCGCACGCCGACGCGCTGCCGCTGGTGATGACGCACGGCTGGCCGGGCTCGGTCATCGAATTCCTCAACGTGATCGAGGCGCTCACCGACCCCACCCGCCACGGCGGCGAGGCGAAGGATGCCTTCCACGTCGTGTGCCCCGCGCTTCCGGGCTACGGCTTCTCCGACAAGCCGCCCGCCAGGGGCTGGGGCGTCGAACGCATCGGCCGCGCCTGGGGTGAGCTGATGCAACGCCTGGGCTACGCAAGCTACGTGGCGCAGGGCGGGGACTGGGGCTCGATGGTGACCAGCAGCATCGCGATGACCGAAACCGCGCATTGCCGCGGCATCCACCTGAACATGCCGCTGGTCGCGCCCGACCCCGACACGATGAGCGATCTGAGCGCGAGCGAACAGGCTGCGCTGGCCGCCATGCAGGACTATTACGAGAACGAGTCCGGCTACTCCAAGCAGCAGAGCACGCGGCCGCAGACGCTGGGCTACGGGCTCGCCGACTCGCCGGCCGGGCAGGCCGCGTGGATCCTGGAGAAGTTCCGGGCCTGGACCGACTGCGGCGAGGGCGAGGCGAGGCATCCCGAGAATGCGCTCACGCGCGACGAACTGCTCGACAACGTGATGATGTACTGGCTGACGGACTCCGCTGCCTCGTCGGCGCGGCTCTACTGGGAGAGCTTCAACACGCCGAGCATGGCGCCGATCACGATCCCGGTCGGCGCGAGCATCTTCCCGAAGGAGATCTTCCGCACCTCGCGGCGCTGGGCCGAGAAGCGCTTCGCCCGGCTGGTGCACTGGAACGAGCTCGAGCGCGGCGGCCATTTCGCGGCCTTCGAACAGCCCCAACTGTTCGTGGGCGAGTTGCGCGCCTGTTTCCGCGCGATGCGCTGAGCGCTTCTCAGTGCAGTAAGCGCGGAGCCGCGGCCGGATCGCGCTTGGGCGGCGGTACCGAGCCGTGATGCGCGATCATCCGCCAGCCCTCGTCGAAGCGGCGGAACACGTTGGTGGCCAGCACATGGCTGGTGTGCTCGCCGTGCGAGATCTGTTCCCGCACCAGGTGCACCGCGAGCCCGCCCTCGCTGACGCGGCTCACCACGTGCACGCGCAACTGCGGTGCGATGGCGCCGTCGAAAATGGCCGCCCAGCTGTCCAGGACCTCGTCGCGCGTGCGCAGCAGCGCGCCGCCGGGGTGGATGCAGCTCGGCTCCTCGTCCGCCCACACGGCTTCCATGGCCGAAAGATCGCGCGCGGTGAACGCCTGGTAGAACGCGCGCTCGCACTCCATCGCGCTGGCGAACACTTGCTGCTGCCCCTTGTCCCGACCCGCATCGCCCATCCTTACCTCCTGCCGCCGCCCTATGCCGGCATGGTGCGCGCCGCGACGACCCGCCGCAATGCCCCGCGCTGTCAACCGATCCTGCCCGCAGGCGTTTTCTGCAGCAATACGGTTCATCACCGGGCAAGGAGAGACCGATGCGCAGCAAGCTGATCACCGTTCTTGTGCTGGGCGCCGCCCTCGGCGCCGCGCCGGCGCTGGGCGACGGTCGTGGCCACAAGCACGGCCACCGGCAACACGGTTACCATTACCGCGAGCCGGTACGCATGGTGCGCTACGAGCGCTATGTCGAGGTGCCGCCACCACGGGTCTACTACGGCGCGTATTCGCCGCGCCCGGTGTATGTCCACTATGATGAGCCCCGTCGTCACCGGGGGGATCATGATCACGACCTCATCAAGTGGATCGGCGGAGCGATCGTGCTCGGCGAGATCATCCATCACACCAGCGGTCACTGAGCGCCGGGCGACGGGATGCTGATGCGCGCTGGCGGCGATGGCGCGGACGGCAACGCGACGGGGGCGATGGATATCGAAGCCTTCCTGCGCTCGATCGAGCGTCGGGGTTTCCTGATGGCGCGCCTGGCGCTGGGCAACGACGACGACGCACTCGACGCGATGCAGGACACCATGATGCGGCTGGTGCAGCGTTACGCGAACAAGCCGCCCGCGGAGTGGCGACCCTTGTTCTACCGAATGCTGCACAACCGCATCACCGATACGAGACGGCGCCGCGCGATCGGTTCGCGGCTGTTCGGGTGGCTGGAGCGGCGCGACGACGACGAGACACCGGATCCGCTGGAGCGCATCGCGGATCCCGCGGCCCTCGATCCGGGCCGTATCGTCGCCAGCAACGAGACCGCCGAGGCCCTGATGGCTGCGGTGGCCGCGCTGCCGCAGCGCCAGCAGCAGGCGTTCATGCTGCGTTGCTGGGAAGGCCTGTCGACCGCGGAAACGGCCACCGCCATGGGTTGCACCGAGGGCAGCGTGAAGACACATTATTCGCGCGCCGTGCACACGTTGAGGGAAAGACTCGGGGAGCATCACGCATGAACAGCTTCGAGGAGGATGCGCGCGCGACCCTGCGCGCCGAGGAAAACACGCTCGACGGCACCACGCTGACGCGCCTGGGTGCCGCCCGGCGCGCGGCACTGGCGACACCCGCGGCGCCGTGGTGGCGCCTGCACGCGCCGGCACTCGGCGGCGCGGCGCTGGCGGTGGCGGTGGCGGTCGCCGTGCTGATACCGGCGCAGGAGCAACTGCGAGCGCCCACCCGTGCCGGCGGCGAACCGATGGCGGAGGATCCGCAGTTCTACGAGGACCTGGATTTCTACATGTGGCTCTCCGAATCGGAAATGGGCAACCATGGCTGAGCGGTGCGCGCGCAAGGCCATCGTGCTCGTCTGCGCCCTGGCGCTCGCCGCGGGCACGATGACCGCCGCGCCGGAGCAGGCGCAGGCGCGCGGACACGACGCGGGCCCGATGCGGCTCGCGCGCAACGACGACAAGGGCCAGGCCCGCGAGCGCGGTGGCGGCAAGCAGCGAGCGCACGACGAGCAGCGCGGGCGCGACAGCAGCAACGGGCAGGACGCCCGCGAGCGCTCGCAATGGCGCTCGGCAGATGACGGGCAAGCCCGGCGCGCGGAGCGCAACCGGTCCGCCCAGCCGGCGCAGTCGCCGCGCCGCGAAGACCCGGGCGCGGAGCAGCGCCGGCGGCTGGAACAGCGCCAGCAAAGCTTTCGCGCGCTTCCGGGCGAGCAGCAGCAGCGGCTGCGCCAGGCCGAGGAGCGCTACCGCAGCATGTCGCCAGACCAGCGCGAGGACCTGCGCCGACGCTGGGAGAGCATGAGCGAGAGTGATCGCGAGCGCTACCGCCGTCGCATCGAGAACCGTGACGACTGAGCCTCGTTCGGCCGCCGCTCACGCAGCCATTGCTATCGGGCTATAGTGATAGTCGTGCGCGGCAGCGACTGCGCGCCCCAATCCAGATCCCGGGAGCCGATGCCGATGGATGTGCTGCTGGCGCTGCTCGCGCTGTTCAACGTGTTCGCCATGATCACCGTCTTCGTGCCGCGCACTTTCCCCGACAGCATGCTGCCGTGGTTCGTGTTCGCCTTCGCGCTGCTCTCGACCGAGCTCGCCTGGCTCTGGCTGCCGCTCCAGGCGGTGCTGGCGCTGGCATGCGTGGCCGGCGGCGCGCTCGCGTCCACGCTCGGCGTCATCGCGCTGCTGGTGCTGGCGATCTCGTGGCTCGGCCTGCTGCGCAGCATCTGGCTGGGTCTGGACAGCGGTACCACGGTGGAAAGCGCGCTGATCCAGGCGCTGGGCCGCGACTACCGCGCGCGTATCCCGGCAGCCGCCTGCCGCGGACTGCGCAGCGTGGTCCGCTTCGCCGACTGGCGCCGGCCCTTCGCAATGCAGCGCCCCGGCGTCGAGGTCATCCGCAACGTCGCCTACGCGCAGGGCGGCATCCGCCAGCGCCTCGACATCTACCGTCCCTCGGTGATTCCGCCCGAGGGCTGCCCGGTGCTGCTGCAGATCCACGGCGGCGCCTGGATGATCGGCGCCAAGGAAGAGCAGGCGCTGCCGCTGATGTACCGCATGGCGGGCAGTGGCTGGATCTGCGTGGCGGCGAACTACCGCCTGAGCCCCAGCGTCGGTTTCCCCACCCACCTGCAGGACTGCAAGGCGGCACTGGCGTGGATCCGCACCCACGGACGCGCGTATGGCATGAACCCGGACTTCGTCGCGGTCACCGGCGGCTCGGCGGGCGGCCACCTGACGGCGCTGATGGGGCTGACGGAAAACCGGCCCGACCTGCAGCCCGGTAACGAGGGCGTCGATACCTCGGTGCAGGCCTGCGTGCCGTTCTACGGGGTCTACGATTTCCTGAACCGCTCCGGCGCACGCCCGTCGAGCGCGAAATTCCTCGAGTTTCTCGGCGAACGCGTGCTGCACGCCACGCCCGAGCAGAACCCGGCGCTGTGGGAGCTGGCCTCGCCGGTCACGCAGGTCCACGCCGACGCCCCGCCGTTCATGGTGCTGCACGGTTCGCGCGACAGCCTGGCACCGGTTGCCGACGCGCGCCTGTTCGCTCGCCACCTGCGCGAAGTGTCGCGCAACCCGGTGGCGTACGTCGAACTGCAGGGCGCGGAGCATGCCTTCGACATCATGCACTCGCCGCGCACCGAGCACGCCATCGACGGCGTGCAGCGTTTCCTGGAGTGGGTACGGGCGGGGCAGGGCCGCTGAACCCGTGGGTCCGGCTTCAGCGGGACAATGTCCGCATGAATGCGGACCTACAGGGCCTTGACCTGCTGCGCGCCACAGCGCTCGCAACGGTATACCGTGACCAGCTTGCCGGCACGGACGTCGAACTGCTTTTCCTTCCAGGTCTTCCACTTGTGATGGCCGTTCAGGCACAGGGTCTTGCCCCTGTGCCGCTCGGGCCTGCGCAAGTCGATCACCTCGCCCATGACGGCGCTACACCGTGGGCATCGGCACTTCAGCCGAAGACACAGGCGAAGAACTTGTTGCCGTCGAGGTCGCGGAAATAACCGCCGTACAGCGAGTCGCCGCGCGGTCCCGGCGCGCCTTCGTCACTGCCCCCGAGCGCCAGCGCCTTCGCGTGCAGTTTGTCGACGGTCTCGCGGCTGCCGGCATCGATTGCGACCATGGTGCCGTTGCCCGCGCTGGCGGGCTTGCCGTCGTAGGGTGTGCAGACCGCGAGCATCGGCGCGCCGGGCTTGGCCCCCCAGATGACCATGCGGTCCATCACCATGACGCGCGCGGCGCCCATCTCGCCGAGGAGCGCGTCGAAGAAGGCGCTGGCGCGGGGAAGGTCATTGGTGCCGACGGTGACATAGCTGATCATGGAAATCTCCTGTTGTGCTCGGGGGGATAATGCAGGCGGGCCATTATTCGGGAGATTCGTTGCCAGCGGAAGGGTCAGGACTCAGGCCCCAGCGCATCGGGCGTCTGCACGTACCAGTCGACGCCCGCGGCGTCGCGCTCGCGGCGGATCATGCGCCGGCCGATCAGGCAGTTCAGATGCGCCAGCGTCTCGCCGGTGGCCATGTAGAGCATGTCGTTGCTGAGCTCGCGGCGGAACAGCACGCGGGAGCAGTCCACCGCGCGCCTGGGCTCGGCAAGGGCCTCGAACAGGATCGCGAGCCCGCGCTCGTGCGACTCGATGATCTGCGTCAGGCGCACGTGCAAGCCGAGGAACGGCGCCTGGTGCGCGGGCAGCACCAGTACGTTGTCGGGCAGCCTGGCGCGGATGCGCGCGCTCGAGAACAGCCATTCCTTCAACGGATCGCCCTTGGGCTCCGTGGGAAACACGCTGACGTTCGGGGTGATGCGCGGCAGCACCTGGTCGCCGGCGATCAGGACCTTCAGCGCCGGGCAATACAGCGCGGCGTGCTCCGGCGAGTGGCCGCTGCCCACGATCACCTGCCAGTAGCGCTCGTTGATCTCGATGGTCTCGCCATCGACCAGGCGGCGAAAACTTTCAGGCAGCGGCGAGATGTGCGAGCCGAACATACCGAAGCGGGCGCGGTAGTTGTCGAGCGCCAGCTCGTCGTAACCGGCCGCGCGGTAGAAGCGGATCGCGACCTCGGGGGCCGGGCGGCCGGTGTCGTCGGCCAGCGTGTGGCACATCAGGAACTCCTCGCGCGACATCCACAGCTCGCAGTCGAAGCGCCGCGTCAGCCAGCCGGCGAGCCCGACGTGATCCGGGTGCAGGTGCGTGCAGATCACGCGCTTCACCGGCTTGCCGCCCATGAAACCGCCGAACAGCGATTCCCACAGCGCGCGCGCCGTGTCGATGTCGAGGCAGGTATCGACGATGGTCCAGCCGTCGCGGTCCTCGAGCAGCCACAGGTTGATGTGGTCGAGCGCCATCGGCATCGGGAAGCGCAGCCACCACACGCCCTCGGCGACCTGCACCGGCGTGCCGGGCTCGGGTGCCGCGTGTGCGCCCCAGGGATAGACCAGGCCGCGCATCTTTTCGCTGGCATTCGCAGGCATCGGTGCAATTCCGTACTGCTGTGGATCGCGCCATGTTAACCCGGAACACGATCGGCTCGCGCCGGCACCCGGCGCGTGGCAGTCTAGTGGCCCCCGTCACCCAGGAGCCGTGCCATGACCGACCCACGCATTTCCGCGCAACTGCCCGACTGGATCAAGGATCACCTGCAGCGCTACCTCGCCAGCAACGGCGAGGACGGGCACCTGTGGGACGCCACGCTGGCCGGCGGCACCGGCCTGGTGCCCACGCTGGTGCTTACCACGACGGGCCGCAAGTCCGGCAAGCCGTTGACGCTGCCGCTGATCTACGGGCGCACCGGCAACAGCTACGTCGTGATCGCCTCCAAGGGCGGTGCGCCGCAACACCCGGCCTGGTACCTGAACCTCCAGGCCAACCCGGAAGTCGAAGTGCAGGTGAAGGCCGATCGCTTCGGGGCCCGCGCGCGCACCGCCACCGGCGCGGAACGCGCCGCGCTGTGGCAGCAGCTCGTCGGGATCTACCACCCGTACGAGAAGTACCAGGCCGCAACCTCGCGCGAGATTCCCGTGGTGGTGCTCGACCCCGTGTGAACCCGGCCGCCTTACCGATGATTCACTTGCCCTCGGTGCGACCATCCCAATAATGGGTCGCCTGTCAACAGAAGGACGGCGCTCATGCAGGAATTCGCAGGCCAGGTCGCGGTCATCACCGGTGGAGCGAGCGGGGTGGGCCGCTCGCTTGCCTTTGCGCTCGGACGGCGCGGCGCGCGGGTAGTCGCGGCCGATGTCGACAGGAACGCGATGGATGCGCTCGAGCGCGACGCGAGCGCGATGGGGATCGGCCTGCTGACACGGCGCTGCGACGTCACCGCCGGCGCCGACTGCGAGGCGCTGGCCGGGTACGCCATGAACGAGCACGGCCGCATCGACATGGTGTTCGCCAACGCGGGCATCGGCGCCGGCGAGGCGGGACCGATGTGGACCTACTCGATGAAGGACTGGCAGTGGTGCTTCGGGGTCAATGTATGGGGCGTGGTGAACACCATCAACGCCTTCCTGCCGCGCCTGGTCGCGCAGGAGCGCAAATCGCACTTCACGGTCACCGGCTCCGGCAACGGAGCCTTCGTGGTGCTGCCCGACGCGCCGATCTATACCGCCACCAAGGCAGCGGTGCAGGCGATCACCGAGAACCTCTACTACCAGAGCGTCGCGATGAAGAGCCCGGTCAGCGTGCACGCGCTGTTCCCCGGGCCCCACGTGGTCGACACCGGGCTGTTCGATTCCGATCGGGTGCGACCCGAGAGCTTCGACACGGGCACGCCGAAGTCCTCCGGTATCCGCTCGGTGGAGGACATGCGCCGCCTGATGCAGCAACACGGCATGGAGCTGAAGACCACGCATCCCGACGAGGTCGCCGAAGCCGCGGTGGCCGGCATCCTGGCGGACACGTTCTGGATCTGTCCGCGCACCGAGGAGTCGCTGGCCAAGTTCCTCGCCCGCGTGGAATCGATCCGCACGCTGCAGAATCCGGTCGCGGCCTCGGTGGGCTGAACCCGCCGAGATCATGTCGGCATGAATGCCGACCCACGGCAGCACGCCGGGATCAAGTCTCGGCATGAATGCCCACCGACAGCATCAGGAGCACCGTGAATGGACCGCTACATCGTCATTTCGTCCGACTGCCACGCCGGCCTGCCCGGCGAGCGCTATCGCGATTACCTCGATCCGCAGTACCGCGAGACCTTCGACCACGCGTACCCGCTGCAGGTGGAGAAGATCAAGGCGGCCGAGAAGGCCTTCCTGATCCAGGAAATCAACGACCAGTGGCGCGAGGGCATCGAGCAGCAGCTCACCGGCGCCTGGGACCACGCCGAGCGCCTCCGCATGCTCGACGGCGACGGCATCGCCGGGGAAATCATCTTCCCCGACGGCATCACCGAGATGAACACGCCGCCCTTCGGCGCGGGCCTGAGCCTGCCGACCAAGGATATCGTGCCCGAACTGCAGTGGGCCGGCGCGCGCGCCCACAATCGCTGGCTCGCCGAGTTGTGCGCGCAGGATCCGGCGCGGCACTTCGGCGTCGCGGCGATACCGCTGCTGTGGGACGTGGAGGAGGCCGTGCGCGAGGTGCGCAGCATTCACGCGAGCGGCCTGCGCGGTGCGATGATCCCGAACATGACGGGGCCGTTCCCGCACTACCACCACCGCCGCTACGACCCGTTCTGGGAAGCCTGCGAGTCGCTGGGCGTCGTGGTCTGCTTCCACTCGGGCGCCGCGCCCAGCGAGGAGTTCTTCGGCCCCGGCTGGCCGACGGCGCACGACCCGGACTACGTGGGCGCGATGGGCATCTACGTCTCGGAAGTGCTGTGGTGGACCTACCGCCCGCTCACCTTCCTGATCTGGGGCGGCGTGTTCGAGCGCTACCCGAAACTCAAGGCCAGCTTCACCGAGACCGGCTGCGGCTGGATGCTGCCGCCCTACATCCGGCTGCTCGATCACAACTACCACGACGTGCAGTTCTCGGCGAAGCTCGGCAACTTCATGGGCCACCTGTCGATCTCGCCGAGCGAGTACTTCCGCCGCAATGTCGCGATCGGCCAGTCGTGCATGCCACGCTCCGACGCCGAGATGCGCCACGAGATCGGCCTGAAGCAGCTGATGTGGGGCAGCGACTACCCGCATCCGGAGGGCTCCTGGCCGAAGACCAGGGCGCACCTGCAGTCGACCTTCTCGGGGCTGCCGGACGCGGACATCGCCGCGATGCTGGGCGACAACGCGATCGACTTCTACGGCTTCGACCGTGCTGCGCTGGCACCCATCGCCGCGCGCATCGGGCCGAAGCGCGCCGACTTCAACACCGCCACGCAATGACACCCGGGAGACCGACCATGGGCAAGCGTTACGATTTTCCCGTTCCCTTCGGCTGGTACGCGATCAGCCTGTCGCGCGAGCTCGCGGCCGGCGAGGTCAAGCCGCTGCACTACTTCGGCAAGGAGCTGGTGCTGTTCCGCACCGAGGGCGGCGAGGCACGGCTGCTCGACGCCTTCTGCCCGCACCTTGGCGCACACCTCGGCCACGGCGGCAAGGTGAAGGGCGAGCACATCGCCTGCCCCTTCCACGCCTGGGAGTTCAACGGCGAGGGCGTGTGCAAGCACATCCCCTACGCGAAGAACATGCCACCGCGCGCCGACGGCAAGCAGACCGTGTTTTCCTACCCCGTGGTCGAGCGCAACCAGATCATCTGGGCCTGGTATCACCCGGAGCGCATCGCGCCCGCCTTCGAGGTCGAGACGGTCCCGGAGGTCGGTCACCCCGACTGGACGGAGTACCGCGTCTACGAGTGGAAGTTCGGCGCCCCGATCCAGGAGGCCGCCGAGAACGCCGCCGACGGGGCACACTTCGTGTACGTGCACAGCTCGAAGGACATCCCGCGCGGGGAAATCACGCACGAGGCCCACAAGCGCTTCGCGCGCTACGTCGGCAAGACGCCCGACATGGACGAGCACGGCAACATCGACCGCACCGGCACGCGCTGGCGCGACAGCCTGCTCGAGACCGCCAACTTCGGCCCCGGCCAGACCCTGCAGCGCTTCATGGGGCTGTTCGACACGATCCAGCTCGGCCTGCCGACGCCGATCGACAGCGAGACCATGCACCTGCGCTTCTGCTTCATCCAGCGCAAGGACATGAACGCCACGCAACAGATGATGGCCAAGGCGCTGACCGACGAGATCTCGCGCCAGGTCGAGCAGGACATGCCGATCTGGGAGCACAAGATCTTCCAGCCCAACCCCATTCTCTGCGACGGCGACGGCCCGATCGCGCAATTCCGGCGCTGGTTCAGCCAGTTCTACGCGAACGCCGCGCCTGAGGACAGCCAGCGTATCCGCGCGGTGTCCTGAGGTGCTCTAGCGGGACGTTACGCCCGCGGCACGCTCACCGCGACCGCCCGGCGTAGCGTGCCCCGGGCGGTCGACGGTGTCAGGCGACAATCTCACCGATCTCCGTGCCGACCGGGTAGGTTTCTCCCGCCGCTGCTTTCTGGATCAGCCTGCCCGACTCCGGCGCTTCGATCTCCTGGACCGACTTGTCGGTTTCCAGTGCATAGATGGCCTGCCCGGCCGTCACCGGTGCTCCGTCTTCCACCAGCCATTCCGTCAGGGTTCCCTCGGTGGTGGACATCTGGAGCTTTGGTATGGTCAATGTCGTCGGCATATGTATTCCCTGGAGCGCTATTTGAAAAGTTCGCGAACGCGCGCGGCGATGGTTCCGGCGTGCGGAATCTGCGCGGTTTCAATGATCCTGGAGTAGGCAATCGGTGCGTAGGCAGCACCGAACCTGGAGGCCGGTGCCTTGAGCTTGTGGAACAGCGCCTCGTTGATGGTGCTGGCGATTTCCGAGCCCAGACCACAGAATTCCGTGGCGGCATGAACCACCAGCGCGCGACCGGTTTTCTCCACTGACGTCAGGATGCGGTCGTAATCCAGCGGCAGCAGGGTGCGCAGGTCGATCACCTCGGCGCTGATACCTTCCTTCGCCAGTTCTTCCGCCGCCTTCAGGCACTGCATCACCTGCCAGCCATAGGTGATCAGGGTGACGTCGGTACCTTCGCGCTTGACCTTGGCCACACCCAACGGGATACGGTAGTCCCCTACCGGTACTTCCTCCTTCAGGGCATAGGTCAGCATCATGGATTCGAACTGGATGCAGGGATCCTCGTCGAAGATACAGCTCAGCAGCAGGCCCTTGGCTTCGGTGGGGGTGCTGGGGTAAACGATCTTCAGGCCGGGGTTGTGCAGCAGCATGGCCTCGGTGGACTGGGAGTGCTGGGCACCGAAGCCACCGATGCCGCCGCCGGCAATCATGCGCACGGTCATGGGCACATGGGTGGTGGCACCGGACATGTAGCGCTGCTTGGCGGCGTGGTTGGTGATCTGGTCCATACAGACGCCGACAAAATCGGCGAACATGATCTCCGCGACCGGGCGCATGCCCAGCAGGGCTGCACCGGTGGCGGCACCGATGATGGCCTGCTCGGCGATGGGTGTGGGCCTGATGCGCTCGCCCCACTTGCTCTGCATGCCCTTGAAACACTTGAAAACACCGCCCGGGTCATCGCCGATATCCTCGCCGAGGCAAAACACGCCGTCATCGAGCTGCAACGCCAGGTCGAGGGCATCCTGTACCGCCTCGAACATGGCCATCTGGCGGGTCTCACCGGTGTGGGGTGCCTCCGCCGCGCGCTTGTCGCGCTGGCCGCGACGCGGTACCACGCCCGGATCGCCATAGACGTCCAGCAACATCTCGTCTTCGCCGGTTACTTCACTGCCCAGCGCCCACTCGATCGCTTCCTGCACTTCGGCACTGGCGGCATTGTCGATCGCGGCGAGTTCCTCCTCGGTACAGATTCCTTTTTCCAGCAACAGCTTGCGGGTGGCGGGGACGGGCCAGGCTTCCTTTGCCGCCGCCAGTGCGTCACCTTTGAGCAGGTGGGACCAGCCCACACCGGCATGGGGCCCCAGGCGCAGGGTGACCGCTTCGACGAACACCGGGCCCTTGCCGCTGCGCACGTCCTCGATGATGGATTTCATGCCGTTGTGGAAAGCCACCGGATCGTTGCCGTCGAGCTTGACGCCCTTGAAGCCCAGGGCGTCGGCGCGGCAGTGGAAATTCTCGCCGGCGGTGTAGTCGGGGATCGGCGTGTATTCACCTATCTGGTTGTTCTGGCAAAGGAAAATGACGGGCAACTTCCAGGCGCCAGCAAGGTTCATGGCTTCGTGGATCGCGCCGATGCTGGTGGCACCGTCGCCGAAGTTGACAATGGTCACCGCCCGGGTGCCGCGCATCTTGCTGGCCAGGGCCAGGCCGTTGGCGATGGGGGCGCCCGCACCGACAATGGCAGTGGTCACCATGGAACCGGAGGCGGGATCGGAGATGTGGGGCGAGCCGCCCTTGCCCTTGTTGACGCCGCCCACCCGTCCGAGAGCCTCGGCGAAGAGGCCTTTCAGCGGTACGCCCTTGGCGACCTGATCGTGAATCCCCCGATAGATGGTGACCATGTAATCGTCCTTGGTCACCAGCGGGGCAATGGACGCGGGAATGGCTTCCTGTCCGGTCATCGGCCAGTACGTAAACATGAATTTGCCGCTCGATAGCCCGGCCTGGATTCCCTTGTCCACCTCGCGGATGCGCGACATCTGCCGATAGATTTCGCGTAGCGTGGCGTGGTCCATTCCAATGTCTTTAGCCATGACATCCGTTTTCATCAGTGTGTCTCCTCGTCGGTTCTTGTCGCGCGGGCGACATGATATCGCGAATTCGCCGGGCGATAGCTCGGAACATGGGTCACCGGCTCGACGCGGGCACCCACCCCTGAGCACTACCGCGGACAGGGAGAGCCGCCGTGCTGCTGGTCATTTTTTGATCCCTCCGTCCTTTTTTTCCGGGAGGGCGAAGGCGATGAGGTAATCACCGCGCGGCTCCTGGGGCATGCCGAAGTGACCGCCGGCGGCTATCACCACGTACTGGCGCTGGTCGGTCGGGGAGCGATAGACGGTCGGCGTGGCGTGCCCCCCGGTGGGCAGCTTGGCCTTCCACAACTCCTCGCCGGTCTCGCTGTCGAAGGCTCGCAGGTAGTAGTCGGGCGTGGACGCGATGAACGTCAGGCCGCCGGCGGTCACGCTGGGGCCGCCGATGTTGGGCGCGCCCTTGATCAGCCGCGACAGCGGCCACGGCGCCATTTCCTCGAGGTTGCCGAGCGGCACCTCCCAGCGCTTGTCGCCGGTGGTGAAATCGATGGCGGTGAGCGTGCCCCAGGGCGGAGCGATGCACGGCGCACCCAGCGGCGACAGCAGCGGCTTCACCCGCAGGCAGTACGGTGTTTCGAGCTGCGGCGCGGTGAACACGTCGCCCGCATCGAGCTTGCACTGCTCGCGCGGGATCAGCTGCACCATCGAGGGCATGAACATGGTGTTCAGGATGATCAGCTTGCGCCCGGGATCGATCGCCGGCGTGCCCCAGTTGTTGCCGCCGAAATCGCTGGGGAAGAAAGCCGAACCCTGCAGCGAAGGCGGCGTGAAGATGCCTTCGTTGCGCAGCGCCTCGAGCTGCTTGCGGCAGGCACCGCGGTCCCAGAAGGTGAGCCCCCAGGCGTCGTCCGGCGTCAGGCCAGCCGGGTGCAGCGGTGCCGGCTTTACCGGGAAGGGCTGCGTCGGCGCGAGGTATTCACCGGCCACTTCCCAGTCCTGCGGCACCGGGCGTTCCTCGACCGGGAACAGCGGCTCGCCGGTTTCGCGGTTCAGGATGAACAGGTGTCCCATCTTGGTCGGCTGCGCCAGCGCCGGGATGGTCCTGCCGTCGCGCTCGAGCTCGAACAGCGTGGGCTGCGCCGGGGTGTCGTAGTCCCAGATGTCGTGGTGCACCATCTGGAAGTGCCAGGCGAGCTCCCCGGTATCGCCCTTCAGGGCGACCACCGAGCTGGAGTAGTAATCCATGTTGTCGCGCAAGCCGCCGAAAAAATCGGTCGAGGTATTACCGGTGGGCAGGAATACCAGCTGGCGCTCGGGATCGACGGAGATCACCGACCACACGTTGGTGGTGCCGCGGCGGAACATCGGCTTGCCCTGGGCGTCGAACTCCGGCTTCTGTCCGGGCGGGATCGGGTCCCAGTACCACTCGAGCGCGCCGGTGCGCACGTTGTAGGCGCGCACCACGCCGCTCGGCATGTGGTTGTGCGTGCGGTCGAGCACCATGGCGCCGGTGATGATCCGGTCTCCGAGGATCGCCGGCGGCGAGGTCACCGAGTATTCCTGCTCGGCAAACTCGCCCAGCCCCTCGTGCAGGCTCACCTGGCCCTTGCCGCCGAAGTCCGCGCACGGCTTGCCGTCCCTGGCGTCGACTGCAACGAGCCGGCCATCGAGCGTGCCCATGATGATGCGGTGGTCGCAGGCCGCGCCCGTCGGTGTTTCGGCCTGCCAGCTGCTGACGCCGCGGCAGTTCACCATGATCTCCTGGCTCACATCGACACCCGGGTCGTAGCTCCATTTCTCGGTGCCGGTCGAAGGATCGAGCGCGAACAACCGGTTGAAAGCGCTGCAGCCGTACAGCGTGTCGCCGACCAGGATCGGTGTCATCTGCCAGCTGCTGCCGGGCAGCATCGGCATCTTCTGCCCGCCGATTTCACCGGGACCCGGCTCGCGCATGTCGCCGCTGCGGTACACCCAGGCCTGCTCCAGCGCATGCACGTTGTCGCGCGTGATCTGGTCGGCCGCGGAGTAATGCCCGCCGCCCGGCGCGGCGCCGTAGGCGCCCCATTCAGCCACCGGACCCGGTGCATACTCCACCGCGGTGTTGCGCTCACAGGCCGCGAGCAGCGCGCTCGCCAGCACGACGGCCGATGTGGTGATACGGTTACGCAAGCGAGTCTCCCGAGGTTCGTGCGCGTTTCGGAGGAAATGCGCTATTTTGTTTTCATTCGTGCGCACCGCATCGCGGCGAACGCAGTCGGTCAGAGTGCCGAGCGCGCTGCGAGAATGCAAGTTGTGGAACGGCCGCCCGGGGACGCACCATTTCCCCACCACATCACAGGACCCTCTATACATGCGCCGCGTTCGTCTCTTCATCGCACCGTTGCTCGCAGTCCTCGCCTCGGCGAGCGCGAACGCCTCACCCGCGCCGTCACCGCATGACGCCATCGCCGACGCCGTGAATCACTACCGCACGAGCAAGGGCCTGGCCCCGCTGCCGCTGTCGACCTCGCTCACGCGCGTGGCGCGGGCGCATCTGGCCGATCTCGAGGCGAACTACCGTCGCGGCGGGCGCTGCAACATGCATTCGTGGTCGAGCCGTGGCAACTGGTCCTCGTGCTGCTATACGCCCGACCACGCCGAGGCCAGCTGCATGTGGGAGAAGCCAAACGAGATATCGGGCGGGCTCTACCAGTCACCGGGCTACGAGATCGTGGCGCACTACAGCGACCCGATCAGCCCCGCGATGGCCATCGAGATCTGGCGCGATAGCGCCGCTCACAACGCCATGGTGCTGAACCGCGGCATGTGGGCCGACAACACCTGGCGTGCGATGGGCGCCGCGATCGGCCGGCACTACGCGGTAGTCTGGTTCGGCGAGAGCCCGGACCCGGCGGGCCGTTGATCGGGATTCAATTCGTCCGCCCCCCTTTTCAGGAGGAATACGGAGGCGAGGCCACCGGAAACGGTGCGCAGGTTGGTGGTCTGGCCCTGGTAGAGCCGCGCGCTCAGCAGGCGGATATCGACGCCGTAGCTGACACAGCGCAGGTCGAACTTCAGCGCGGCGGCATCCTCGCCCGGTGCGGCGCGGCGGGTGGCCGGCGGCGCGAAGGCCTGCGCGACGTAGTTGCCCGAGCCGACGATTTCCTCCCACACCCGCTTCGTGATGCGATCGCCGCGGTAGGCGCCGCGGCTGGCGTAGCCCGCGAAGGGCTTGAAGAAATACTGCTTGCGCGCGGCCCAGATTTCCTCGGCGTCTGCCGGGGTCACGATGCGCGCCTTCGGCACGTGCGCGGCGAGCACGCGGCGTGCAGCCGATGAGGTGCCGATGCGGGCGAGGAAGGCGTCGTCGGACAGCCGCACCAGCTGGCGCTTGTCGGCATACAGCGCGTGGTGGCGCGGGGAGGGCGTGAGCACCACGGCGTCGGCGCGATACGCCTCGGCGAGCGCCGCGTGCGCGACATCCTGCAGGGCGAAATCCGTGCAACGGTTGTAGACGAGATCGACCGCCTCGCCCGCGTGGCGCAACGCACCGCCGGCGTATTCGAGCGCGGCCGCATCGGCGATATCGCAGGCAATGCCATTGCGGCGGAACAGTTCGCGGAACAGCAGGAACTCGGGGTAGAGGAACCGCTGCTCCGGAGCATCAGTTCC
>JAKJFB010000005.1:0-9540 GCA_022705125.1 Pseudomonadota bacterium | reverse complement strand
TGCCCGGCCGGCGCGGCGCGGCGGCAGTCGGCGTCGGCCAGCGCGCAGCGGTCGGCAAAGGCGCAGCCCGGCGGCATCTCGTGCAGCGCCGGCACGCGACCGGGGATGGTGGACAGCCGCGTGCCGCGCGCCAGCCGCCATTCGTGCAGGAAATCGGCGAACCAGCGCGCCGGCGCATCACGCCCGCTGGTCGGCATTGCGAGCAGCGCGCCGAGCTGCTCGCAGCAGTTGCGCTGGCTCTCGGCGAGCAGTGCGGCGAGGTAGGCGCCGCCGGCATTCGTGTTGATCTCGATCAGCTTGGCGCCCGCCGGCTCGGGATGGAAATCGAAGGCCATCATCGCGCTCAGCGTGTACTGCTCGGGCCATGGGCTCGCGGCCAGCGCCTCGGCCTGGAACTCAGGCAGCGCCATCACTTCGTGCGCGGCGCCGATCACCGACTGCATCGCGTCCCATTGCGCCTGGTTGGCGAACACGGGGTAGGGCGCGAACAGGTGCTCGCGCCCTACCAGCAGTTGCGGCAGTCCGCCTGCGCGCACCAGCGCGGCGTCGAAATGCCGCACCAGCGCCGCTTCGTCCAGCGAGATGCAGTGGCAGGTGTCGTTCAGCACATCCGGCATTGCAATGCCGAGCTACTCGACGGTCACGGACTTCGCGAGATTGCGCGGCTGGTCGACGTCGGTGCCCTTCATGACCGCGACGTGATACGAGAGCAGCTGCAGCGGCACGGTGTAGACCACGGGCTCCAGGATCGCGGGCACGTGAGGCATCTGCACCACGGTGACGGTATCGCTGTCGGTGAATCCGGCCTGCTCGTCGGCAAACACGTAGAGCCGTCCCCCGCGCGCCTGCACCTCGGCGAGATTCGAGCGCAGCTTCTCCAGCAGCTCGTTGTTGGGTGCCACGGTCACGACCGGCATATCCTCGTCGACCAGCGCCAGCGGCCCGTGCTTGAGCTCGCCGGCCGCGTAGGCTTCGGCGTGAATATAGGAAATCTCCTTCAGTTTCAGCGCGCCCTCCATGGCCACCGGGTACTGCACGCCGCGGCCGAGGAAGAGTGCGTGGCGCTTCTCGACGAACTGCTCGGCGACATCCTTGATGCGCTCGTCCAGCGCGAGCACCTGCTCGACCAGGCCGGGCAGGCCGTGCATGGCTTCGACGAAAGCGCGCTCGTGCACGGCATCGGCGCCACCGCGCTTGGCCAGCACGGCGGTGAGCAGCATCAGCGCGACCAGTTGCGTCGTGAAGGCCTTGGTCGAGGCCACACCGATCTCGGCACCGGCCTCGGTCATGATCGCGAGATGCGATTCGCGCACCAACGAGGATTGCGGCGCGTTGCAGATCGTCAGCGTCGAGCGATAGCCCAGCGTGTGCGCGAGCCGCAGCGCCGCGAGCGTGTCGGCAGTCTCGCCCGATTGCGAGATCGTGACGAACAGCGTGTTGTCGGCAACCACCAGCTTGCGGTAGCGGAATTCGCTCGCGATCTCGACGGCACAGGGAATGCCGACGTGCTCCTCGATCCAGTAACGAGCCACCAGCCCGGAGTGGTAACTGGTACCGCAGGCCACGATCTGGACCGCCGCGACATTGGCGAACACTTCGTCGGCGGCGACGCCGAAGGCCTGCTCGTAGATGTGGTCCTCGCCGATGCGTCCGCGCAACGTGTTGGCAATCGCGCGCGGCTGCTCGTGGATCTCCTTCAGCATGTAATGGCGGAAGGCGCCCTTGTCGGCGTGGTCGGCGGCCTCGCTGAGGCGCTCGATCGGGCGCTGCACGTCGCGGCCCGTGGCGTCGGTGATACGCACGCCCAGCGTGGTGACATCGACGATGTCGCCTTCATCGAGGAAGATCACGCGGTCGGTCACCTGGCGCAGGGCCATCTGGTCGGAAGCGACGAAGTTCTCGCCGATGCCGATCCCCACCACCAGCGGGCTGCCCTTGCGCGCCGCGATGAGGCGATGGGGTTCGTCGCTCGCGATCACCGCGATCGCGAATGCGCCGTGCAGCCCGGTGATGGCGCGCTTCACGGCGTCGAGCAGCGACAACCCTTCCTGGCGCAACTGGTCTATCAGGTGGACGATCACCTCGGTGTCGGTTTCCGAGCGGAACTCGTAACCGGCCGCCGTGAGGCGCGCCCGCAGCTCTACGTGGTTCTCGATGATGCCGTTGTGCACCAGCGCGAGTCGGCCGTTGCTGGTGTGCGGGTGGGCGTTCGCTTCACTGGGGCGCCCGTGCGTGGCCCAGCGCGTGTGGGCGATGCCGGTCACGCCGTCGAGGGGAGCGGCGTCCAGGCTCTCGCTGAGCGCGGCGACCTTGCCGGTGCGCTTGATGCATTCGATGCGCCCCTGCGTCCCGAGCAGCGCCACTCCCGCGGAGTCGTAGCCGCGGTATTCGAGGCGGCGCAGCCCCTCGACGAGGATGCCGCTGACCTGTCTTTGCGCCACCGCGCCGACTATTCCGCACATATGCCTGTTTCCTTACGATTTTTTCTGCGGGCGCTTCCAGCCTTCGACGTTGCGCTGCTTGCCGCGCGCCACCGCCAGCGCCGCGTCGGGGACCGCGCTGGTGAGCACGGAGCCCGCACCCACGGTGGCGTTGCGTCCCACCTCGAGCGGCGCCACGAGCGAGGTGTTCGAGCCGATGAATGCGCCGTCGCCGATCGTGGTCTGGAACTTGTTCACCCCGTCGTAGTTGCAGGTGATGGTGCCGGCGCCGACGTTCACATCCTCGCCGAGCAGCGCATCGCCCACGTAGCTCAGGTGGCTGATCTTGCTGCGCGCGCCGATCGTTGCCTTCTTCGTTTCGACGAAATTGCCGATCTTCGCACCCTCGGCCATGCGCGTGCCGGGACGCAGGCGCGCAAAGGGGCCGACGCTGCAGCCCGGACCTATGTCGGAATCCTCGATCACGGAATTGGGCTGGATGCTCGCGCCGTCACCGACGCGCGCGTTGCGCAGCACGCAGTTGGCCCCGATGCTGACGCCGTTGCCGAGTTCCACCTCGCCCTCGATGATCACGTTGATGTCGATGCTGACGTCGCGCCCATGGCGCAGGCGCCCGCGCAGATCGAAGCGCGCCGGGTCGCGCAACGTCACGCCGGCGAGCAACAGCTCGCGCGTGCGAAGCTGCTGGTACGCGCGCTCCAGCGTCGCCAGCTGCTCGCGGTTGTTGACGCCCGCGACTTCCTGTTCGCTCGCCGCTTCGAGCGGCTCCACGCCCACCCCCGACTGAGCGGCCATCGCGATGATGTCGGTGAGGTAGTACTCGCGCTGAGCATTGCTGTTCTCGAGGCGCGCCAGCCAGGCGTGCAGGTGCGCATTGGGCACCGCCATGATGCCGGTGTTCACCTCGCGCACCTCGCGCTGTTCCGGGGTAGCGTCCTTGTGTTCGACGATCGCGGCGACGCGGCCGGACTGGTTGCGCAGCACGCGCCCGTAGCCGCTCGGATCCGCGAGCTCGACGGTGAGGAGCGCCAGCGGTCCCTGCGTCGCCATGGCGACCAGTTCGCGCAGCGTGCTCTCGCGCACCAGCGGCACGTCGCCATAAAGGATCAGCGTGACGCCATCACGACCCAGTGCCGGCAGCGACTGCTGCACCGCGTGACCGGTGCCGAGTTGCCGCTCCTGCATGACCCAGTTCGCGCCGCACGCGCCCATGAGCTCGCGCACGCGCTCGGCCCCGTGACCGATCACGACGCTGAGGCTGCGCGGCGACAGCGCTGCTGCCGCATCGATCACGTGCCCGAGCAGCGGCTTGCCGGCCAGCGTATGAAGCACCTTCGGCAGGTCGCTGACCATGCGGGTTCCCTGTCCCGCGGCAAGAATGACGATATCGAGAGCCACGAATTACTCCAGCACGGCAATGCTCCGGCGATTACCGGGGCCAGTAACGAAAAAAGGGTAGCAGACGCTACCCTTTTTCTCGAACCGCCACGGCCGAAATCAGCCCGGGCGACCCATTTTCTTGCGCAGTCCCTGGATGGTCCTGAGCTGTGCCGCCGCCTCGGCCAGCTGCGCCGCCGCGCGGCCATAGTCGAATTCACCGTGCTGGTTGGCCAGCGCGGCCTCGGCGGCCTTCTGCGCTTCAACGGCCGCCGCCTCGTCGATGTCGTGCGCGCGCACCGCGGTGTCGGCCAGTACCGTGACGGTGCTGGCCTGTACCTCGAGGAACCCGCCCGAGACGTAGAAGATCTGCTCTTCGCCGGATTGCGTGACCACGCGTACCGGGCCGGGCTTCAATTCGGTCAGCAGGGGCGCGTGCCCGTGGGCGATGCCGAGATCGCCCAGGGAACCGTGCGCGACCACCATTTCCACCAGCCCGGAAAAGATCGCCTTTTCCGCGCTGACGATGTCGCAGTGAACCGTCATTGCCATGTGTTGCTCTCCGGCTGCTGCGCGATCAGAGCTTCGATGCCTTCTCGATGGCTTCGTCGATGCCGCCGACCATGTAGAAAGCCTGTTCGGGCAGGTGATCGTACTCGCCGCTCAGGATACCCTTGAAGCTGGCGATGGTGTCCTTCAGCGACACGTACTTGCCGGGGCTGCCGGTGAATACTTCCGCCACGAAGAACGGCTGCGACAGGAAACGCTGCATCTTGCGCGCGCGCGCCACGACCAGTTTGTCTTCTTCCGACAGCTCGTCCATGCCGAGGATCGCGATGATGTCCTTCAGTTCCTTGTAGCGCTGCAGCACCGACTGCACGCCGCGCGCAACCGTGTAGTGCTCCTCGCCGATGACCAGCGGATCGAGCAGGCGCGAGGTGGAGTCCAGCGGATCCACGGCGGGGTAGATGCCGAGCTCGGCGATCTGGCGCGAGAGAACCAGCGTCGCGTCGAGGTGAGCGAAGGTGGTGGCGGGCGAGGGGTCGGTCAGGTCATCCGCGGGAACGTAGACGGCCTGGAACGAGGTGATCGAGCCGGTGCGGGTCGAGGTGATCCGCTCCTGCAGCACGCCCATCTCCTCGGCCAGCGTGGGCTGGTAACCCACGGCGGAAGGCATGCGTCCGAGCAGTGCGGACACTTCGGTCCCGGCCAGGGTATAGCGGTAGATATTGTCGACGAACATCAGGACGTCGCGGCCTTCGTCACGGAAGGACTCGGCCATGGTCAGACCCGTCAGCGCCACGCGCAGACGGTTGCCCGGCGGCTCGTTCATCTGGCCGTACACCAGCGCCACCTTGTCGAGTACGTTCGATTCCTTCATCTCGTGGTAGAAGTCGTTCCCTTCGCGGGTACGCTCGCCCACGCCGGCGAACACCGAGTAGCCCGAGTGCTCGATCGCGATGTTGCGGATCAGTTCCATCAGCGTCACGGTCTTGCCCACGCCCGCGCCGCCGAACAGGCCGATCTTGCCGCCCTTGGAGATCGGCATGATCAGGTCGATCACCTTGATGCCGGTTTCCAGCAACTCGACCCCCGGCGACTGCTCGGCGTAGGTCGGAGCCGTGCGGTGGATCGGCATGCGCGCCTGCTCGCCGATCGGTCCCTTCTCGTCGATCGGACGGCCCAGCACGTCCATGATACGGCCCAGCGTTTCCTTGCCCACCGGCACCGAAACCGCGGCATGGGTGTTGCTCACGTCGAGACCGCGGCGCACACCTTCAGTGGAACCCATCGCGATCGTGCGCACGACACCGTCGCCGAGCTGCTGCTGCACTTCGAGCACCAGGTCCTTGCCGCCCACCGTCAGCGCATCGTATACCGCGGGCACCGCATCGCGGGGGAACTCGACGTCGATTACCGCGCCGATGACCTGTACGATTTTTCCACTGCTCATCTTGTGTTCCTCTTCAGTTCTTGCTTCGCGCCCGCGGGGCGCTCCTGAGGCCGTTCCAATCCGTCGCGCCGTCGGCCGGCGATGCTCCGATGCGGTTTGCTAGACCGCCGCCGCACCGCTGACGATCTCGGCGAGCTCCTGCGTGATCGCAGCCTGGCGCGCCTTGTTGTAAACCAGTTTCAGGTCGCTGATCAGCTCACCGGCGTTGTCCGTGGCCGCCTTCATGGCCACCATCCGCGCGGCCTGCTCGCAGGCGCCGTTCTCCACCACGCCCTGATAGACCTGCGACTCGATGTAGCGCGTGAGCAGTCCGTCGAGCAGTTCCTTGGCATCAGGCTCGTACAGATAGTCCCAGTGGTGCTTCAGTTCCTTCTCTGCGGAGGCTTCCAGCGGCAGCACCTGCGCGATCGTCGGTTGTTGCGTCATCGTGTTCACGAAGGTGTTGTACGCGATGAACACCTGGTCGACCTTCCCGGCCGCATAGGCGTCGAGCACCACCTTCACGCCGCCGATCAGGTCGGCCGCGGCCGGCTCGTCACCCAGGCCACGCAGCGCGGCGGTAATACGACCGCCCATGCTGCCGAAGAAGCTGCTGGCCTTGGCGCCGATCACGCAGAGATCGATCTCCACGCCCTTGCCGTTCCAGGCCTTCATCTCGCGCAGGACGGCCTTGAACAGGTTGATGTTCAGTCCGCCGCACAGTCCGCGATCGGTCGACACGATGATGAACGCGACGCGCTTCACCTCGCGCTGCTGCATGTACAGGTGCTTGTACTCGGGCGCCGCGTTCGCGATATGCCCGACCACCGAGCGGATGCGCTCGGCGTACGGTTTGCCGCGCGCCATGCGCTCCTGCGCCTTGCGCATCTTGCCGGCCGCTACCATCTGCATCGCATTCGTGATCTTCTGCGTGCTGGTCACGCTGGCGATCTTGGTGCGGATTTCCTTTGCGCCTGCCATGTGCTGCCCTCGGGTTTCTTACCAGGCCTGCGTCGCAACGAACTTGTCCAGCGCCTCTTTCAGGGCTGCCGCGGTTTCCTTGCTGAAATCGCCGGTCGCGTTGATGTTGTTCATCAACGCGCCGCATTCGCTGCCCATGAAGGAGTGCAGCGCCGCCTCGAAGTCGAGCACCTTCTTGACCTCGACGTTCTTCAGGTAACCCTCGTTCGCCGCGAACAGCGAGACGCCCATCTGCGCCACGGACAGCGGCGAGTACTGCTTCTGCTTCATCAGCTCGGTGACGCGTTCGCCGTGCTCGAGCTGGGCGCGGGTCGCCTCGTCGAGGTCCGATGCAAACTGGGCGAAGGCCGCGAGTTCGCGGTACTGCGCCAGCGCGAGGCGGATACCGCCGCCGAGCTTCTTGATGATGTTGGTCTGCGCAGCGCCACCGACGCGCGACACCGAGAGGCCGGCGTTCATCGCCGGGCGCACACCCGCGTTGAACAGGCTGCTCTCGAGGAAGATCTGGCCGTCGGTGATCGAGATCACGTTGGTCGGCACGAACGCCGACACGTCGCCGGCCTGCGTCTCGATGATCGGCAGCGCGGTCAGCGAGCCGGTCTGGCCCTTCACTTCGCCGTTGGTGAACTTCTCGACGTATTCCGGGTTCACACGCGCGGCGCGCTCGAGCAGGCGCGAGTGCAGGTAGAACACATCACCGGGATAGGCTTCGCGGCCCGGCGGGCGGCGCAGCAGCAACGAGATCTGGCGATAAGCCCACGCCTGCTTGGTGAGATCGTCATAGATGATCAGCGCGTCCTGGCCACGGTCGCGGTAGTACTCGCCCATGGTGCAGCCGGAGAAGGGCGCAATGTACTGCATCGATGCGGGGTTCGAGGCGCTGGCCACGACCACCGTCGTGTGCGCCATGGCGCCGTGTTCCTCGAGCTTGCGCACGACTGCCGCGATCGAGGACTGCTTCTGGCCGATCGCCACGTAGATGCACTTAACGCCGGTGCCTTTCTGGTTGATGATCGCGTCGATGGCGATCGCGGTCTTGCCGATCTGGCGGTCGCCGATGATCAGCTCGCGCTGGCCGCGGCCTACCGGGACCATCGCGTCGATCGCCTTCAGCCCCGTCTGCACGGGCTGCGATACGGACTGGCGCGTGATGACGCCGGGCGCGACCTTTTCAATGGGTTCGAACAGCGTGGCGTTGATCGGGCCCTTGCCGTCGATCGGGTTGCCGAGCGCATCGACCACGCGGCCTTCGAGCGCGGGACCGATCGGCACTTCGAGCACGCGGCCGGTGCAACGGCAGGTCTGGCCTTCCGCCAGGGCCTTGTACTCACCCAGCACCACGGCCCCGACGGAATCGCGCTCGAGGTTCAGCGCCATGCCATAGACGCCGCCCTGGAACTCGATCATCTCGCCGTACATGACCTCGGCGAGCCCGTGGATCCGGACGATACCGTCGGAGACGCTGACGATCGTGCCTTCGTTGCGTGCCTGCGTGCTGACGTCCAGCCGCTCGATACGCTGCTTGATGATTTCACTGATTTCCGTGGGGTTCAGTTGCTGCATCTGGGTTTTCCTTTGATTCCCGTCAGGAATTCATTGCTTCGGATAGCTTCGCAAGGCGGCCGCGCACCGAGCCGTCGATCACCAGATCGGCCGTGCGAATCACCACCCCACCTATGAGGGTCTTGTCGACGGTCGTGCTCACACGCACCGTGCGCTGCAGTTTCCGCCCGATGGCGTCGGCCAGGCGCGCAGCCTGCTCCGGCGCGATCTCGAAGGCGCTGGCGACCTCGAGGTCCACCGATTGCTCCTGTGCGGACTTGAACGCGAGGAACAGCTCGTGCACCTGCGGCAGCAGCGCCAGGCGCTTGTTCTCCGCGAGCACGCGCAGGAAATTGCGCGCTGCCTCCGGCAGTGTCTCGCCACAGAGCTCTACCAGCGTCTCGGCCTTGCGCGCCGAGGTCGTCCCGGGCGCCGCGATCAACTGCGCAACGCGCGGCTCGCTGGCCACGACTGCCGCCGTGGCGAGCGCCTCGGCCCAGTCCGTCAGCGTGTTCGCGGCCAGGGCCTGCTCGAAAGCCGCCTTGGCGTATGGCCTCGCGAGGGTGATGAGTTCTGCCATGGCTGCCTCGATCAGAGTTCTTGAGCGAGCTGGTCGACGATGTCGCGATGCGCGTTCTCGTCGACGGCGCGGCCGAGGATGCGCGAGGCGCCGGCCACGGCCAGGGCGCCGACCTGCGCGCGCAGCTGTTCACGGGCACGGTTGGATTCCTGCTCGATCTCGGCCTGGGCGGAAACCTTGATGCGCTCACCTTCCTCGCGGGCCCGATCCTTGGCCTCGTCGATGATCTGCGCCGCACGGCGGTTGGCCTGCTCGATGATCGAGGCGGCCTCGACCTTGGCGTCCTTCAGCTGGCTGGATACCTTGTCCTTCGCCAGCTCCAGGTCGCGGTGGGCGCGCTCGGCGGCGGACAGCCCCTCGGCGATCTGCTGCGTGCGCGCGTCCATCGCATTGCGAATGAACGGCCACACGAACTTCATGCAGAACCACACGAAGATCAGAAAGGTGATCGACTGGCCTATGAGTGTCAGATTGATGTGCACGCCGTCACTCCTGAGTGCTATTTAGCCGTTGTCACGCGAATTGCTCCGCAACTGGCCGGATTCAGAGCTGGACCGCGAAAATCAGGTACATCGCGATACCGACGCCGATCATCGGCACGGCGTCGAGCAGACCGGCGATCAGGAACATCTTGCCCTGCAGCATCGGCGCCATCTCGGGCTGACGAGCAGAGCCTTCGAGCAGCT
>JAKJFB010000059.1 GCA_022705125.1 Pseudomonadota bacterium | reverse complement strand
GCATGGAGCAGGAAGATGGACGATCAAGTGAAGCAATCGGACGAGGTGTCCCGCGACGGCTACCAACCGCTGTCGCTGACGCTCACTGGTTTCAAGGGGATCCGCAGCGGTCTCGGTCGGGACACGATCACGCTCGATCTCGAGGCGCTGGTCGGTGACGCGCAACTGGTGGCCATTGCGGGCAGCAACGGGCGCGGGAAGACCACGGTGATGGACAACCTGCATCCCTTATGTTGAATTCGCTGCGTCAACAATCGTCCAACACGCGGCGTTTCACTTGTTTCACTGCCTCTGCAGGGTGGTTATCAACGGGCACGACAACTTGCCCCGCATCGAGCAGCAGTCGCGGACGAGGACGGCCAGCGCCGACTCGATCCGGCGCAGGTCTTTCAGCTTCTTGCGCACATCGCCGAGCTTTGCTTCGGCGAGCTGTCTCGCCTCGTCACAGTGCGTGCCGTCGTCCAGTTTCAGCAAGCCCGCAACCTCGTCGAGGCTGAAGCCAAGGCGCTGTGCGGCCTTCACGAACCGCACCCGCGCCACGTCCTTCGCCTCATAGCGCCGAATGCGGCCGTAGGGCTTGTCCGGCTCGGGTAGCAGCGCGCGGCGCTGGTAGAAGCGCACGGTCTCCACGTTGACCCCGGCCGCCTTGGCGACGGCCCCGATCGTCAGTCCCTGCTGATCGCTGTCCATCCCGCTTGACTCCGTACATGAGTACGGAAATAAGCTTACGCCATCGTGTCCCCGACACACCGAGGAAAGTGCATGACGGAATCGCAGACCGGGCGTGGTGCGCTCTTCGCCGGCGGACTGGCCGCGTTCCTCGCGTCAACCTGCTGCCTGGGCCCGCTCGTGCTGGTGGCCCTGGGCTTCAGCGGCGCGTGGATCGGCAACCTAACGGCGCTGGAGCCCTATCGCCCGTTCTTCATCGGCGCTGCGCTTGTCGCCATGTATTTCGCGTGGCGTCG
Organism: Pseudomonadota bacterium; assembly: GCA_022705125.1. The sequence continues at coordinate 10,194 of JAKJFB010000059.1, read as the reverse complement.
CATCTATCGACCGGTGCAGCAGTGCAAGCCGGGCGAGGTGTGCGCGATCCCCCAGGTGCGGTCCACCTACAAGGCCGTCTTCTGGTTCGTGGCCGTGCTGGTGCTGATCGCGCTGGCCTTCCCCTATGTCCTTCCGCTGTTCTACTGACCAGGAGTGCTCCATGAAGAAGCTGATCTTGATCGCGGCCCTCGCCATGTCCGGCGCGGCCGGTGTCCAGGCAGCGCCGCAGACCGTGACGCTGGACGTGCCGGGCATGACCTGCGCGGCGTGTCCGATCACGGTGAAGAAGGCGATCTCGAAGGTCGACGGCGTGAGCAAGGTCGACGTGAGCTACGAGAAGCGCCAGGCCATCGTGACCTTCGACGATGCCAAGGCCAACGTGCAGAAGCTGACCGCGGCGACCGAGAACGCGGGCTATCCGTCCACCGTCAAGCGCTGAAGCCGCAGCGATCGAGGAGGACAATATGAGCGTCATGACGCGGGTCGCGGACAAGGCCGGAGCGCTGGGCAGCATCGTCTCGGCGATGGGTTGCGGGGCTTGCTTCCCGGCCCTGGCCAGCCTTGGCGCAGCACTCGGGCTCGGCTTCTTGAGCCAGTTCGAGGCCGTGTTCGTCACCGTGCTGCTGCCGCTGTTCGCGGCGCTGGCGCTGCTGGCCAACGCGCTGGGCTGGTTCAACCACCGCCAGTGGCACCGCAGCGTGCTGGGCATGGTCGGCCCCGCCATCGTGCTGGTCGCCAGCTTCACCGTGGCCGAGAAGCTTCTCTACGTGGGCCTCGCGACGATGGTCGCGGTGTCGGTGTGGGACTTCGTCTCGCCGGCGAACCGGCGCTGCGGTCCGGATGGCTGCGCAGTCCCGCCCAAGCACGCCTGAAGCCTTCACGCTGCGACTCCACCAGAAAGGCATTCCGATGACCGAACTCGCGATCAGCGGCATGACCTGCGAGTCGTGCGCCGCGCACGTTCGCCAGGCCCTGGAGAAGGTGCCTGGTGTGCGTTCGGCGCAAGTGTCCTACCCCAACGGAACGGCGCGCCTCACCCTTGCGACTGACACACCCGTGGCGGAGCTCGTGTCGGCCGTGGCCGCCGCCGGATATCGCGCTCGCGTGCCCGAGGCTGCCTCCGGTCCGTCGCGCGACGGATTCCTCGATAGGGCACGCAGTTGGCTTGGCAGTGGCCAGAAGGAGCGCAGCGGCGGCGATGCGTCGCACGTTGCCGTCATCGGCAGCGGCGGCGCCGCAATGGCCGCGGCGCTCAAGGCGGTCGAACGCGGTGCGCGGGTCACGCTCATCGAACGCGGCACGATCGGCGGCACCTGCGTCAACGTCGGCTGCGTGCCGTCCAAGATCTTGATCCGCGCCGCGCACGTCGCGCACCTGCGGCGACGCAGCCCGTTCGACGCTGGCGTCTCCGCTGCCGAGCCGATCATCCTGCGCGACCGGCTGCTCGCGCAGCAGCAGGCGCGGGTGGACGAACTGCGCCACGGTAAGTACGAGAGCATCCTGCAGGGCACACCGGCCATCACGGTCGTGCACGGCACGGCGCGCTTCACGGATGCCCACTCGTTGACGGTGACCCTACGCGACGGCGGCGAGCGGGTCGTGCCGTTCGACCGCTGTCTGGTGGCTACCGGTGCCAGCGCGGCGGTGCCGGCGATCCCTGGCCTCGCAGACACGCCGTTCTGGACCTCGACCGAGGCGCTGGCCAGCAGCGAGACGTCGCCGCGGCTGGTTGTGATCGGTTCGTCCGTCGTCGCAGTGGAACTCGCTCAGGCCTTCGCGCGCCTGGGCAGCCAGGTCACGATCCTCGCGCGCAACAAGCTGTTCTTCCGCGAGGACCCAGCCATCGGCGAGGTACTCACCGCCGCGTTCCGCGAGGAAGGCATCGAGGTGCTCGAGCAGACGCAAGCCAGCCGCGTCGCTCATGCTGGCGGCGAATTCGTGGTGATGACGAACCACGGGGTACTGCGCGCCGACCGGCTGCTGGTGGCCACGGGACGCACGCCGAACACGGGCGCGCTCAACCTCGAAGGCGCCGGCGTGAAGGTGGACGGTCGGGGCGCCATCGTGGTCGACGGCCACATGCGCACCAGCGCACCGAACATCTATGCCGCAGGCGACTGCACCGATCAGCCCCAGTTCGTGTACGTCGCGGCCGCCGCAGGCACGCGGGCGGCGATCAACATGGCTGGCGGCAATGCAGCACTGGACCTGCGCGCGATGCCGGCTGTCGTGTTCACCGATCCGCAGATCGCGACGGTTGGTCTCAGCGAGGCCGAAGCGCACCAGGGGCGGATCGAGACCGACAGCCGCACGTTGACGCTCGACAACGTGCCGCGCGCGCTGGTCAACTTCGACACGCGCGGCTTCATCAAGCTCGTGGCCGAAGCGGGCACCGGCCGGCTGCTGGGCGTGCAGGCGGTCGCCGCCGAAGCCGGCGAGGTCATCCAGACCGCCGCCATTGCCATCCGTGCCGGCATGAGCGTGCACGACCTCGCCAACCAGTTGTTCCCGTACCTGACGATGGTCGAAGCCCTGAAGCTCGCGGCGCAGACCTTCACCAAGGACGTGAAGCAACTGTCGTGCTGCGCCGGCTGAGCTCAGCGGGACTTGAACAAGGAACGTCGCGGAGCATCGCCACCTGCGGCAAAGCTCGTGAACGGTCGTCCCTGACAACCGTTGAAGGCGCCGTCGGCCATGAGAGCCTGATCGGAGATCAACTCCGAGGCATCCCATGCAGCCGCTCCGACTCACCCTCAAAGGCTTCCGCGGCATCCGCGACGGCCTGGGCCGCGACGAAATCACCCTCGACCTCGAGCGCCTGGCGGACGGCGCCAACCTGATCGCCATCGTCGGCGCCAACGGCAGCGGCAAGTCGACGATCATGGACTGCCTCACGCCCTTCATGGGACTGCCAAGCCGGGTCGCGTTGGCCGGTGCGGGCGGCTTCTCCTACTACGACCACGTCTACCTGCCCGAGAGCGTGAAGGACCTGACCTGGGCGCACGAGGGCCGATGCTATCGGTCGCAGATCGTCATCCGCCTCAACGGCCGCCGCCGCACCGAGGCGTTCCTGCACACGCTCGACGATGCCGGATGCTGGCGGCCGGTGCAACTCGATGACGGTATGCAGTCCGACGGCCGGGTGGAGACGTACACGCGCTGCGTCGAGAGCCTCTGCGGCAGTGCCGAGACGTTCTTCACCTCGGTGTTCGCCGCACAAGGCAAACGGCAGCTCAGCACCTATCGCAACGCTGAAATCAAGACGCTGCTGGCCGACCTGCTCGGGCAGGAGGAGATCCAGGAACTGGGCCAGAAGGCCGCAGAAATCGTCCGCCTGCTGAAAGCGGGACTGGCAACCCAGCGTCAGGAACTGGCCGGGCTCGACGCGGAGGATCAGCGCCTCGACGCGGTGCGCCGAAAACTCGACGGCGCCGACGATCGTGTGTCGGCGGCCGAGCGCGCGAAGACGGCGGCACAGGCCGCCCTGGAGGCCGCCCAGGCGCGGCACGCCCGCGTGGTGGTCGAACGCGAGCAGTCGCAGGCTACCGATGCCCGGCGGGCACAGCTCGTGGCCGAACGGCAAGCCGCGCTGGCAAGCGCGACTCAGGCGCTGCGCGCGCTCGATGCTCAGGAACAGGCCGAGCAGCAGCGGCTGGAACGCCTCGATCAGCGGGTCGCCAGCCGATTGCAGCAGGAACGACAGCGGCGGCGGGCCTTGGGCCAGTCCCGGCAGCGATGCCTGGTGGTGCTTGCCGAGGCCGGCGCGGTGCGGCACGCCGAAAGGCGCCTGCCGCTGGCGCAACGCGTGCAGACGCAGCGCAGTGCACGCACGCAGGCGTGCCGCGAGCAGGTTCATCAGCTGACGCAGTGCCAGGGGGCGGTACGTCTTGCAGAGCAGCGCGTCGCCGGCATCGAACGGGACGCGGGTCGGGCCGTGCTGAAGGCCGAGGAACTGGCGCGCCGGTTCGGATTGACCGGCGAGGTGCCTTGCGCCGGCACGGACCTGCAGGGGCGTTGCAAGCTGCTGGGTGATGCGCGCGAGGCGCAGGCGCTGATCCCGAACGCCCAGGCGCAGGTCGCTCGGCTGGCCGGCGAGAAGTCCGAGGCGAAACGGGAGCTCACCGACGCACGCCAGCGCTACGAGGCACTGGCCGGCGCGCCGCAGGCCCTGGCGCAGGCCGAGTTCCACGAGACCGTCGCACGCGAGCGGGTGAACCGCTTGTCCGTGATGTGCTCGAAGGCCCAGGCGTGCGCGCAGGCGCAGGCGACCTTGGTCGAGGTCGAGCGGGAGCTGCAGGCGCTGGGGCCCGAGGTGGGTGACGGTGCCGCCGCCGAGACCGCCGACGAGCGCGCGGAGCGCCAACAGATCGCCGCAGCGCGGGCGGCGATCGGGCAACAACGGGATCTTCAGACCACGCACTCCGGCGCGGCGCTGGCGCGCCTGGATCAAGCGCTCGGGTCGCTGCCTCCCGCCTTCGACGAGCAGCAGGTCGCGCAGGCTGCGCGGGCACTGGGCGCCGCGCGGGAAGCGCTCGCCGCAGCCGAGCAGTCGATGCTCACGGCGGTGCGCGAGGCGCAGACGCTCGACGAGGTCGCCAAGCAAGAGGGCGTGCTGGATGAACGTCGCGAACGCCTGCGCGCGCATTGCGCCCGCGTCGAGGATGAACTGGGCAACTGGAGCCTCTTCGCGCGCTGCATGAGCAACGACGGGCTGATCGCGCTGGCGATCGACGACGCGGGGCCTGCGCTGTCGGCACTGGGGAACGACCTGCTGCTGGCCTGCTACGGACCGCGCTTCACGGTGTCCATCCACACCTTGCTGGAAACGTCCAAGGGCGAGCAGAAGGAGGGCTTCGACATCGTCGTGCACGACGGCGACACCGGCGACAGCAAGAGCGTCAGCATGATGAGCGGCGGCGAGCGGACCTTGGTGGAGCTGTGCCTGACCCGGGCGATCGCGTTGTACCTTGCCCGCAACACCGGGCGCCGCTACACGACGCTGTTCACCGACGAAGCAGACGGCGCACTGGATCCGCAGCGCAAACGCATGTTCATGGCGATGAAGCGGGAAGTGCTGCGCCTGGGCGGCTACGAGCGCGAGTTCTTCATCTCGCAGACCCCCGAGCTGACGGCGATGGCGGACGCCGTGATCGACATCGACGCGCTGAGGGCGGACGGGTGCGATGCGGATCGGTGCGTGTCGCTGGCGTAGCCGATGGCGTCGCAGCGGCATCGATCACTGCGGCCCGGGCCCTGGCGTGCGCAGACGCGCTGCGCCGGCGTGCCCACCGACGCTCCACAGGTAGGCATGATCGAGAATCGGTTCGCATCCCGGATCGCTTCGGGCGAGTCGTTCCAGGGCACACAGCAGTTGGTCGGCTACGCCACGGTGCCCATCGATCACGGCCAGCTTGAAGAGCCGCAACAGTCCTCGCGCGAGCACGAGGTTCGATCCGAGGTTGCAGTTCATCGCAGACCTCCATACGGGACACCACTGCCCCATTGCTTGCAGCGTAGACCTTGTCCCCGTGTCAAGGTCAACTCCGGTTCCCGGGTGAGCGCTGCAATGGGATCACCTGGGGCCTGTGGATCCGGCGCAGGTCGGCCAACTCCCGATCGCGCCGCTCGAGCTGCAGCCGCGTCTCTTGCCAAGCCGCGAAGTAGTGGTCGACCAGCGCGGCCAGCTTGGCGAGGTGTTCGCGCAGTTCGCGATTCTCCCGGCGCAACTGGGCGGCGACGCGCTTCGCAGCCTCGGGCCGATCGCGGTGGCGGCTCTGGGCGTCGTGCAGCGCCAGCAGCACGTCGCGGTGGTACCGGTAAAGCGCGTTGCGCGAGATGCCGGCCGACTCACAAAGCGCCTTGGCGGTCAGCTCGCGCGGCGACAGGCCGGCGCCGTGCTGGCGAACCATCTCCGCCAGGGCGTCATGCAGGCGCTGGGCAGCAGGCGGTTCTGCGGAGCTGACGGGCGTCTTCCTAGGCATGATCAGTCTCCTCGGCTGTGTCCGAGCCGAGCGCGCGCAGCAGGCCACGGGCCTCGTTCATGCGCGCGCGGACGATGCGCAACGTCTGCAGCGGCAGGGCGGGTTCGTTGAGAAGCCTCTCGCTGCGTCGCACCTGTTCGAGCCAGTACGGCCGGTGCTGCGCCGAGACGACGAAGTTCTGGCAGCGCGCGCAGGTCGAGGGCTCGCGCCGGGCTGGATTGGGCCCGGTCGCGTTGCCGAGGCAGGCGCTGTGTTCCTCGCGGTAGACGCAGTAGCCCCAGTCGCACACGCCGAGCACCAAGCCGGCGTCGACGAGCAAGCGGGCGTAGCTCCTGAGGTCCTGCTTCATGCGGCTGCCCCGAAAGCGCGGGCGCTTGGCGACGATCTCGGCGCCCGCGCGCCCGCCGAGCCCGGGCGCCGCCAGCATGTGCTCCCACGCGGCGACGGACTGGTTGAGGATCTCGGCGTCGATCTCCTGGTTGAGCCGATAGTCGCTGCCGACGTAACCGTGGTCGGTCTGCGCGCGCTCGCGGTGGCCAAGATGCTGAGCCAGCGCGAAGAGGCAGCTGCGGTCGCGCAGCGCGGCAAACCTGGCGAAGGTCTTGCGCCCCTGATGCGTCGTCAGCCTCCAGGGCTTGTCGAGGTGCGACAGGCCGAGCGCGGCGCCGAAGCGCCGCAGCAGATGGCTGACGCGCGGGGCCGACGCGATCTCCAGCAGTTCGGGCTGCACCTCGTGCCACTCCCACGCGCCGTTGCCACGGCGCCGGCGCAGCCACAGTTCCGGGCGAGCCGTGAGGGCGCGATGCGGCTCGGACAGCGCCTCGAGCACCGAGATCGCCTGGACGGCCACGGGCGGTGCGACCCATTCATGGGGACAGCCATCGTAGCCGGGCTGGCGCTTGAAGATGCTGCCGACGATCACGCTCACGGGTGCGCCGGCCGCATCGCCGACCAGCCGCCGCACGCAGCCGGCATGAAGGTGGAGGATCTCGCTGACACGCGGACCGACCATGTAGGAGAGGACCACGAAGCACGCCGCGTAGAGCATGTCGATGCGCCGCACGAGTTCGGACACCGACGTCACCGGCCGCTCGACGCCCGACGTACCCTCGCGTGCCCGACGCAGCGCCCTCGTTGCCCGGCCGACAGGTGCTGAGCTGTGGGGCGGCGCGGCTGCGCTCGCCATCACGCGCCGATAGGTCTCTCGGGCTTGCAGGACATGCGCCGCGTCGTGCGTCACGATCTTGACGGCGGCCTGCAGCAACACCACCGAGACAGTGTCCGGCGTGTACGGCCACGGCCGGCGCAGTCCTTCCCGGGCGCCAGCGGCTTCGTGATGGTTGCTCCCCGGGAACGGGTCGAACGAAAGACCGTCGCCGAGTTCGGCGCGACAGCGGTAGAGGTAGTTGAACAAGGCGAGGTGCCGCTGCACCGTTGAGGCGGCGCGTGTCGAGTGCCTGGACGTCGGAGACACCGACAGCCGGTGCTGGAACTGCAGCAGCGCCGGCCGATCGAGGTCGGCAAAGCGCCTGAGGCCTTCCAGGTCCATCCAGCGCACCAGCAGGCGCAGCGTGTGGAAGAAGTTCAGGACGGAACTCGGCCGCAGCGGCAGTCCCGTGTACAGCGAGCGGCCGCGTATGAGGGCGATCAGCCGCTTGCTGGTTTGCAGCAGCGGGGCATGGCGCGCGTCGGTAAAACGGTGGCCACCCCGGAGCGTGAAGTCCCAGTGCAGGCGGACCGGCTGCCGCTCCTCGAGCGCATTGGTGGGTGCAAGGATCCAGGTCGAGTCCTCCCAGCGTGAGTTCTTCAGGAACCACGCGCGATCTTCAGAGCTACCGAGCGTAGTGCCGGCCGAAGTTCTCAGCGCGCTGGATCGCCGTGGTTGCATGGCGCGACCTCACCGCAGGTCAGGCAGCGGGGGAAGCTGCGCCTGCAGCCTCTGGCCGGCGTCGAGCTCGCGGGAGCCGAAGCGCGGGAGGATGTCTTCCTCCAGGATCCTCAGCTGCGGGGCATAGAGTACTTCCCAACGAGCCGGGTACAGGGTCGCCGCAGCGGCGCGCAGGTGATCGCGCGCCTGAAGCAAGCGCGCCAGCGACATCGGGTCGGGCGTGATGACGGCGTTCGGGCAGGTGAAGCAGCCCATGAAGTTCACGCAGAGGTCGCCCTGCCGAGTACCGGGTGCGATGCCCGCGAATGGATCCTTGCAGTCGAAGCCGAACAGCGTGACACCGCGGCCGCGTGGGGGAGGCGATGGTTCAGGCGCAGCGTCGCACCGCGTCTGGCTCGGACCCGACCGCCCTTCGATGTGCTCGATGAATGCACCCTGAAGATCCGCGATGCGCGAGCGGTTCTGTGCTTCGACCAGGGGCGTTTGCACGTAACGAACCGTCGTGGCGACGCTGGCGTGGTTCGCAACGGCCTTGGTGCGCAGCAGGTCACCGCTGGCGCGGTAGAAGCAGCTCAGCACGCTCGGCCGGATGTTCGCCGGAGCGAAGTGCGGCAAGCCATGGCGATCGCAGAACGCGCCGAGCTGATGGTGGACCGTGATGATCGACATCGCGTTGACCGTGAATTGCCCCTTGAACACGAAGAGCCGGTTGCGCTGCGGGGGAGGGGTCAGCGGGATCAGCCGTTCGTTCCAGGCCAGGATGTCCCGTACCAGGGCCGGCGGCCCGAATGCGTCGGCGCGGTCAAAGGTCCGGCGCTGGATGCGCGACGCGCGAGCCTTGAACCACACCAGCAACTCGCGGTCATCGAGCAAGGGCAGGGGCTGCAGGCAGTCGCGAGTGAGGTCGGCGATGGCTTCGGGGTTGCCGGCCGTGTGGATCAGGATCGCCAGGTAGTACGGCAGCAGCGAAACCGCGCGCGGGTACAGGAGGGGAGCCAGTTGCTTGGCGCCGCCGTAGCGGCGAACGGCCTTCTGCAGCCAGAAATTGCCGCTGGCCTGGGTCGTGCGCCAGTCCGGAATGATTCCTCCGTGGCGTTGATCGATCTGTTCGAGGATCCAGCCGAGAGTGCCGGGCTTGTCTGCGTCGGCGGCGCGTTGACGGGCAGCCGATTCGCGGGCCGTGCGCATCTGGGCGATCTCATCCTCACAGGCCTGGAGGATGGCGCGCAGCTGCCGACCGGAAAGCGTCGAGCGCGATGCCCGCGCGGCGGCCTTGTTGGGGAACGGCGAGAAGGGGTAATCGATGCTGGTGATCAAGTCGGGCCGACACCGCTCAAGCCATCGCAGCAGCTGGCGCAATGCCCCATAGACGGCGGCCTGCGTGGTGAGGGCCCAGATCCTGCCGTCGGCACAGCGTTGCGCGTTGAGCCACTCGATGTAGCGAACCAGCATCGCGCGGTCCAGGTCGGCGACCGATCTGAGGGACTGCGATTCGGCGGCGAACCGGGCGAAGGGCAGTATCGACTTCCAGTACGAGGCGATGCTGCGATCCGAATGGCCCCCGATATGGCCCCAGAAGGCCTGGGCGAGCGCCAGGCGCACGTCGGCTGGCAGCGGCAACGACGAGAAGTCGATGAGCGTGTGGCGAACCAGGCGAGCCGCGTCGTGGCGCGCCGGCTGTGGCGCGTGCCCCGTTCCGGCCTGCGGTCTGGTGGCCAGGGTCCGCGGAATCGGCGGGCGCCGTGAACTCACGGCTCTGCGCTGCCCGCGAGCAGCGTGTCCAGCACGTCCTTGAGGACGCAGGCGTCGACGGCGACGGCACGCAGGTACCGGTCGGTGGTCTCGATGTGCTCGTGCCCGAGCAGGATCTTCACCACGAGCAGTGGATTGACCTTGGCGCCCTCGCTGGCCAAGTACTCGAGCCGGGCCAGCAGCATGCATGCGAAGGTCGCGCGAAGCAGATGCGTCGTCGCCTTGAAGCCGCAGGCCAGGCCGGCCCGGCTGACGGCGCGCTGGTAGGCGTTCTTGCTCACCGGTGCGCCGCGGGCGTTGACGAACAACGCCGGGTGGTGGGCGGCGCGTCCCCTGCGTCGCGCGCGCTTGAGCCACGCGAAGCGAAGCCCCGAGATGTAGCCATCGGTCTCGTCGAGCAGGCTGGCCGGTGCAATCACGTAGCCCGGCTTGCGGCCCTTGCGCGTGATCTCGATGGTGTGATGCGCCGTGAGCGGGGTGGGGCGGCCGTTGATGTCGTCGACGCCGAGCCGCAGGAGTTCGCTGATCCGCAGCCCGGTGTACAGCTGCCAGCGGGCCATCAGATCGTACGG
>JAKJFB010000599.1 GCA_022705125.1 Pseudomonadota bacterium | reverse complement strand
TATGACCCGGCGTCGCCGTCCGTCCATCGGCCGAACGGCCAGCGCCTCTCGCGCCACCCCTACGCGCCGGAGCTCTACGACCTCCTCAACCCCGCCGGCGACATCCGCGCCGAAGCCGTGTTCGATGTCGAGGGCCTGCCGACCGTCACCTTCTTCTTCGATGATGGCGCACTGCTCGCTGACGACGCCCGGCTGACCGCGCTGCGCCAGCGCATCTGGAACCAGGGACTGATCTCGCTGGTGCTGATCGCGACGCCGCAGGCCATCGTGCCGGTGCCGGTGCCGCCCCGGCATGCGCTGGGCGAAGCGCTGTCCCGCGCCCAGGCGCGCCCGGATGGCCCCCTGTCCTGTGCGGACGTGCAGTCGGGCGATGTGCGCGCGCGCTACCCGCAATGGTTCCAGCTCGACGAGCGCGTCGACCGCAAGCTCCTGGCGAACCTGCGCATCACCGTCGACCGGCTGCAGAAGCTGAATGCCGCCGATCGACCCGTCTGCTCGCGCGAGGACGCGCAGTATCTGGTCGCCCAGGTGCTCTTCCTCTCCTACCTTGAGCACCGCGGCATCGTCGGCACGCGTTACCGCAACGATCGACAGGTGCAGGAACTGCACGTGCTCATCGAGGGGCGCGACCGCGGCGGCATGGAACGACTGCTCGCGCAGATCAAGGAGGACTTCAACGGCGACTTCCTTGAGCACGAGGGTGGCTCGGGCGCCCTCTGGCGCGTGCTGCCCGACGACGCGTTCGGCGTGATCCAGGACCTCCTGGCAGCGACCGATCTGACGCGGGCGCAGCCAAGCTTCTTCCCCTACAACTTCCGCTACATCCCGGTGGAGTTGCTGTCGGGCATCTACGAGTCGTTCCTGGGCGAAGCGAAGAAGAAACTCGCGGCATACTACACGCCCCGGCATCTCGCCAACCTCGTGGTCAGCCAGGCGCTGGAAGGCTCGAAGGATGTGCTCACCGAGCGCATCTTCGATGGCGCTTGCGGTTCCGGCATCCTCTTGACCACCGCGTTCCGGCGCATGCTCGGGGAAGCGGAAGCCCGCAGCCCCGACTTCCGGCTGCCGCTGACCGCACGCATCGAACTGCTGCGCGAGCACATCTTCGGCAGCGACATCAGCGACGCGGCCTGCCGCGTCACCGCCTTCAGCCTCTACCTCTCGCTGCTCGAACGCCTCGAACCCTCCGACGTTGCGGCGCTGTGCGACGACGCCCAGGTCAAGCTGCCGACGCTGCGCGGCCGCAATCTCTTCAGCGGTTCGACACAGGGCGATTTTTTCTCCGATGAGAACCCGCACTTCCAGCAAGGCGGATTCAGCCTGTGCCTGAGCAATCCGCCGTGGATGGAACCCAAGCCCGCAGAGCGCACGTCGGCCGACGACTGGGCCGAACGCCAGACCGATGAGCCGGTACCGCGCGCCTTGCGGCAGATGGCGGCGGATTTCGCGTGGCGTGCCGATCGCGCGCTTGCGCACGACGGTCGCCTCTGCCTGATCCTGCCCATGAGCCTCTTGCTCAAGTCCACCAGCCAGAAGTTCCTGACGGCCTGGCTCGGCAATGTGCGCTGGCAGCGCGTGATCAACTTCGGCGACCTCAAGGAACTGCTGTTCGACGATGGACGCTTCTCCTGCGTTGTGCTGCTGGCCGATCGTCGTCCCGTGGCGCCGGACGCACGCTGGGTGATCCCACCGACCGAGACGTTCGATTACTGGGTACCCAAGGCCGACGTCGGCCTCGCCTTCGGCCGGCTGACGCTGCATGGCGTCGACCGGCACCGGGTGCAGACGCAGGCGATCGCCGCGTCCAACAAGGAACTCGTCACCCGCATGTGGGGCGATGATTTCGACATGGCGCTGTGGGCGAAACTTCGACTGCGCGGCACGTTCGGTGCGCTCTTCGCTGGCAAGAAGCCGCGCTGGGCGCAGCACAAGGGCTTCCATCGCACCGACAAGGCCGCACCGCCCGAGAGCCGGGTCAGCAGCGAAGCGCTGTGGCAGCGGCCCTTCATCCTGCCCAAGCAGCTCTACGCCACGCCGGTGGCGGTCGCCGCGGAAGGCGTGGTGTTCCCGCGCACCAAGATCCCCACACTGCCCCGGCCGGTCGACGACCTGCTG
>JAKJFB010000598.1 GCA_022705125.1 Pseudomonadota bacterium | reverse complement strand
GTGGCCGCCAGCAGCAGGTAAACTAGGCAAATGTGTACTTTCATGCGGGAACCCATCGCCGGCCGCAGCGCAGCGCGCGGCACAGGCATTCTCGCGAAGCATACCTGAACGCCCTGCCATGACCTTGCTCGCCCTGGGCCTCAACCACCAGACCGCCCCGCTCGCGCTGCGCGAGCGCGTCGCGTTCGCGCCCGAGGCCACCGCGGAAGCGCTGGCCGGCCTGCTGGCGCAACCGGGGGTGAGCGAGGCGGCACTGCTGTCCACCTGCAACCGCACCGAGATCTATTGCCAGGTCGAGGCAGGAGCCGAGTCCGAACCCGCGGCCTGGCTGGCGCGGCATCACGGCCTCGGGGCGGACCAGCTTCGCACCTACCTGTACGAACACCGGGACGGCGCCGCAGCGCGCCATCTGTTCCGCGTCGCCACCGGCCTCGATTCGATGGTGCTGGGCGAACCCCAGATCCTCGGCCAGGTGAAGGAAGCCTGGCAGCGCGCGCGCGACAACAAGGCGCTGCAGGGCGGCCTGGACCGACTGTTCCAGCAGAGCTTTGCGGTGGCAAAGCGGGTGCGTACCGACACCCGCATCGGCGCGCATCCGGTGTCGGTGGCCTTCGCCGCGGTGCGCCTCGCGCAAAGCCTGTTCGCCGAACTCGAGCGCGCAACCGTGCTCCTGATCGGTGCCGGCGACACGATCGAGCTGGCGGCCCGGCATCTGGCCGACCAGCAGGCGCATCGCCTCCTGATCGCCAATCGCACGCTCGAACATGCCCAGGCGCTGGCCACGCGTTTCGGCGGCTATGCGCTGGCGCTGGACGAACTCGACCGGCACCTGGCCGATGCCGACATCGTGATCTCCGCCACCGCGAGCCGCGAACCAGTGCTCAAGCGCGAAGCCGTGGCGCGCGCGCTCAAGCAGCGCCGGCACCGCCCGATGCTGTTGCTCGACCTGGCGGTGCCGCGCGACATCGAGCCCGGCACGGCAGACCTTGACGATGTCTACCTCTACACCGTCGATGACCTGGAGCAGGTGATCGAGGACAACCGCCGTTCGCGGCGTGAAGCAGCGGAGCAGGCCGAAGCCATCATCGACCTGCAGGTAGACCACTACCTGGCCTGGTGGCACGCCAGCGGCCATCAGGAAACCCTGCGGCAGCTGCGCCAGCGCGGCGAAGCCGAGCGCGATGCGGCACTCGCCCGCGCGCGCGAAGCCCTGGCGCAGGGGCGCAGTGCCGAGGACGCACTGGAGTGGCTGGCGCACAGCCTCACCAACAAGTTGCTGCACGCCCCCAGCGCCAACCTGCGCGCGGCAGCGTTGCGCGGCGACCACGACCTGCTGCACGCCGCCGCACGCCTGTTCGACACCGAGTCGAATGCCGCGCCTGCCGCAACCGACAAGGAAGCCGATGACCCCCAGCATCCGAAGAAAGCTCGAAGCCCTCGCTGAGCGGCACGAGGAAGTCGGGCGCCTCCTGGCGGAACCCGACGCCATGTCGAATGCGCGCCGCTTCCGCGACCTGTCGCGCGAATACGCCCAGCTCGAGCCGGTGGTTGCCTCGCTGCAGCAACGCGACGCCGCCCAACGCGATCTGGCTGCCGCCGAAGCCATGCGCGCCGATCCCGAGTTGCGCGACTTCGCCGAAGAGGAGGTCGCCGCGCAACAGTCGCGCCTGCAGGCGCTTGATGCAGCACTGCAACTGCAGCTGCTGCCGAAGGATCCGCGCGACGAAGCCAACCTCTACCTCGAAGTGCGCGCCGGCACCGGCGGCGATGAAGCCGCGATCTTCGCCGGCGACCTGTTCCGCATGTACGCGCGCTACGCCGAACGCCAGCGCTGGAGCGTGGAGATTCTTTCCGCCAGTGAAGGCGAACACGGCGGCTACAAGGAAATCATCGCGCGCATCGAAGGCGCCGGCGCGTATTCGCGGCTAAAGTTCGAATCCGGCACGCACCGGGTGCAACGCGTGCCCGACACCGAATCGCAGGGCCGCATCCACACCTCGGCCGCCACCGTCGCGATCCTGCCGGAGATGGACGAGATCGACGACATCGAGATCAACCCGGCCGATCTGAAAGTCGATACCTTCCGCGCCTCGGGCGCGGGTGGCCAGCACGTCA
>JAKJFB010000597.1:1766-2120 GCA_022705125.1 Pseudomonadota bacterium | reverse complement strand
GCCGCCCTGCGCCCAACGACCGCCGTGCGATCCAGCTCTACCTCACATCCAGGGTCGAGCCGATCCTGGACAAGATGACAGAAGCCGCATCGCTCACCCGCGAAGCGGCCCTCGCCGATTTCGATACCGACGAACGCGAGCAGCTCTGCCGGATGCTGCAGCGCGTGAAAGCCAATCTTGCCGGGGACGATCCGCTTGCCACAGCGGCTGCGCCGCCGCAGGCCGGAAGACGGACGAGCAACAGATGAACGCTGAAGCCGCGCGCAAACCTGAATCCGCCGGGCAACGTGCCGGCACGCTGCAATCGGTCGGGACACCCGCGAGCGTCGCGCCGGTAGCGGATGGCGGGGCGGG
>JAKJFB010000597.1:0-1718 GCA_022705125.1 Pseudomonadota bacterium | reverse complement strand
CTCGCCCGCGACTGCGTCGCCGCCTGCTCGTTGCCGGACCGCTCATCGTGGCCCTGGCCGGGCTGCTGCTGTGGTTCAGCACCGGGCGCTACGCCGCTACCGAGGACGCCTACGTGAAGGCCGACAAGGTCACGATCAGCGCGCAGGTGGCCGGGCCTATCGCCGGGGTTGCCGTGCGCGAGAACCAGCGCGTACGCGACGGCGACGAGCTGTTCCGTATCGACGACCGCCCCTACCGCATTGCCCTGGCCGGCGCCGAGGCCGAGCTCGCGGCGGTCGCCACCGAGCTCGACGGCATCAAGGCGAGCCTGCGGCAGAAGAACGAGGAGTTGCGCCTGGCGCACACCAACCGCGATTTCGCCGCGCGCGAATTCGAGCGCCAGTCGGAGCTGGCGCGCAAGAAGCTGAACTCTGGCGCGGCCGTCGACGAGGTCAGGTACAAGCTCGATGTCGCGCTGCAGCAGATCGGTGTCACGGAGCAGGCGCGCGCGCAGTACCTGTCGCGCCTGAACGGCAATCCCGAGCTGCCGCTGGAACATTACCCGGCCTACCAGGCGGCGAGGGCCAGCCGCGATGCCGCCGCGCTGGATCTGGAGCGCACGGTGGTGCGCGCGCCCTTCGCGGGCATCGCCAGCAAGACGCCGCAGCGCGGACAGTACGTCGCTGCAGGCAGCGCCGTGATGAGCGTCGTGGGGGCGGACGAGGTGTGGATCGAGGCGAACTACATGGAGACCGATCTCACCCACGTGCGCGTCGGGCAGCCGGTCTCGGTGCAGATCGATTCCTACCCCGGACGCCATTGGCGCGGCACCGTGCAGAGCATCAGCCAGGCGACGGGGGCCGAGTTCTCGGTGCTGCCGCCGCAGAACGCCTCGGGCAACTGGGTCAAGATCACGCAACGGATCCCGTTGCGCATCGCCATCGAAGCCCGCGCCGATGATCCGCCGCTGCGCGCGGGCATGACCGCGACCGTGGCAATCGACACCGGCGACCGTCACACGCTGAAGGCGTTGCTGGGCGGCATCGGCGGCTCGGTGGATGACCATCGCGCGGCGATCCCGGACGGTAGTGCGCATTCCGCTCCATGAGCGTGGCCGGCGACGCGGAGCACGCGCCCACGAAGCACCCGTGGCTGCTGCTGTGCACCATGATGCTGACGACGGTGATGGTGGCGCTCGATTCGACCATTGCCAACGTGGTGCTGCCGCACATGCAGGGTTCGCTGTCGGCGGCGCAGGACCAGATAGCCTGGGTGCTGACCTCGTATATCGTCGCCACCGCCATCTTCATCCCGCCGACCGGTTACCTTGCCGCGCGCCTCGGTCGCCAGCGCCTGCTGGGCATCTGCGTCGGCGGCTTTCTCGCCGCCTCCATGCTGTGCGGCACGGCGACCTCATTGCCCGAAATGGTTGCTTACCGCTTCCTGCAGGGAGCGTTCGGCGCGGGCATGGCACCGCTGGGGCAGGCCCTCGTGATGGACAGCTTTCCCCGGGAAAAACACGGGCAGGTACTGTCGCTGTGGGGTGTTGGCGCCATGTTGGGCCCGATCCTCGGTCCGACCCTCGGGGGCTATCTCACCGAAGTCCTCAACTGGCGCTGGGTCTTCTACATCAACGTGCCGATCTGCGCGGTGGCGCTGCTCGGCATCTGGAAGACGGTGCCGCAAGTCAAGGCCAGGCGCGATGTGCCCTTCGACATGTTCGGCTTCGCCCTGCTCA
>JAKJFB010000596.1 GCA_022705125.1 Pseudomonadota bacterium | reverse complement strand
CTGACAGGGCGGTGGACAATCCGACGTCTCGCGCAATTGCGCGGTCCCGTATCGACCGGGCTCCGGCCTGGCTGGACCTGGTCCAGGGCGCCAGCGGCCTCGCGCTGGCGCTGTTCATGTGGGGCCACATGCTGCTGGTCTCCAGCATCCTGCTCGGCAAGGAGGCCATGTACCACGTCGCGCGCTTCCTCGAAGGCGTCTACTTCTTCGGCCGGCCCTACCCGCAGCTGGTCACGGGTATTGCGGTCGCGGTATTCCTGCTCATGATCGTGCATGCGGTCGCGGCCATGCGGCGCATGCCCTCCAGCTACCGCGAATACCGCACCCTGTTCCGCCACTCCCGCGACTTGCGCCACGCCGACACCTGGCTGTGGCTGATGCAGGTCGCGACCGGCCTGGTGCTGATGTTCCTTGCCGGCGTGCACCTCTACACGATGATGACGCACCCGGCCGACATCGGTCCCTACGAATCGGCCGACCGCTTCGTCAGCGCCCGCATGTGGCCGCTGTACCTGGTGCTGCTGTTCGCCGTCGAGCTGCACGGGGGCATCGGGCTGTACCGGCTGGTGCTGAAATGGGGCCTGCTGCCACGCAGCGCCGATCCGCGCGCGCAGCGTCGCCGCCTGGTGCGCCTCAAGTGGGCGATCACCGGTTTTTTCCTCGTGCTGGGCCTGCTGACATTCGCCGCCTACATGAAGATCGGCATCGAGCACCGCGACCGTGCCGGCGAGCGCTACGTGCCCGTGGCGCTGCGCGAGGCGGTGCCGCAAGCAGGTGCCGGCTGATGCGCACGATCCAGACCGACGTGCTGGTCGTGGGCGGCGGCCTCGCCGGGCTGCGCACCGCGATCGGCGTGCGCCGGCGCGGCTTCGAGGCGATCGTGCTGAGCCTGGTGCCGGCCAAGCGCTCGCACTCGGCCGCGGCGCAGGGCGGCATGCAGGCGAGCCTCGGCAACGCGGCGATGGGCGAGGGCGACAACGAGGACGTGCATTTCGCCGACACCGTGCGCGGCAGCGACTGGGGCGCCGACCAGGACGTGGTGCGCATGTTCGTGAACACCGCGCCGAAGGCGGTGCGCGAGCTCGCGGCCTGGGGCGTGCCGTGGAACCGCGTGCAGCGCGGCGAGCACGAGGTGGTGATGAACGGCAAGCGCGTCACGCTCACCGAGCGCGACGAGGCGCACGGACTCATCACCGCGCGCGATTTCGGCGGCACGCGCAAGTGGCGCACCTGCTATGTCGCCGACGGCACCGGGCACTCGATGCTGTTCACGATGAGCGACCAGGCGGTGGCGAACAGCATTCCGGTGCACGAACGCATGGAGGCGCTCTCGCTGATCCACGACGGCGCGCGCTGCCATGGGGTGATCGCGCGCAACCTCGCCACGGGCGAGCTCGTGGCCTACGCGGCGCGCGCGACCTGCATCGCCACCGGCGGCTTCGGGCGCATCTACCGCGTCTCGACCAACGCGATCATCAACGAGGGCATGGGGGCGGCGATCGCGCTGGAAACCGGCGTTGCCGCGCTCGGCAACATGGAAGCGGTGCAGTTCCACCCCACGGCGATTTTTCCTGCCGGCATCCTGGTGACGGAAGGCTGCCGCGGCGACGGCGGCTTGCTGCTCGATGGCCGCGAGCACCGCTTCATGCCCGACTACGAGCCCGACAAGGCGGAGCTGGCCTCGCGCGACGTGGTGTCGCGGCGCATGGAAGAGCACATTGCGGCCGGGCATGGCGCGCGCTCGCGCTTTGGCGAGCACCTGTGGCTGGACATCCGCCTGCTCGGGCGCCGCCACATCGAGACGCGGCTGCGCGAGGTGAAGGAGATCTGCAACTATTTCCTCGGTATCGATCCGGCCGAGCAGCTGATCCCGGTGCGCCCGGCGCAGCACTACTCGATGGGCGGCATCCGCACCGATCACCGCGGCGAGAGCCGCACGCTGAAAGGGCTGTTCGCGGCCGGCGAGGCGGCGTGCTGGGACATGCACGGCTTCAACCGCCTGGGCGGCAACTCGATTTCGGAGACCATCACCTTCGGGCGCATCGCCGCTGCACAGGCCACGGCCTACGTCAAGCAGATGCGCCAGCTCAAGCTGACCTGACCAGTCCGTTTCAGAAGTCCGCA
>JAKJFB010000595.1 GCA_022705125.1 Pseudomonadota bacterium | reverse complement strand
TCACCCCTCCCACCGATGTCACCCCTCCCACCGATGTCACCCCTCCCACCGATGTCACCCCTCCCATGGGTGGGAGGGTAGGGCTCCCACCCATGGGAGTAGAGGGCTCCCATGGGTGTCCCTATACCCCTCCCACCCATGGGAGCCAAACCACCAGTGAACCATCAGTGAACCACCAGTTAACCACCAAGGTTGCAGCGGCACCCGAGCAGGGCGTCGAAGCGGAGATTGTCGATGCCGCTGCCGCGCCATCGAGTCCGAAAAAAAGCAAGTCGCCGCTGACGCCGGAAATGCAGGAGGCGTGCAGATCGACATGGGATTCGTACTGCGATGCCTATGAAGCCCGGTATGGGGTGGCGCCGGTGAAAAACGCGAAGGTGGCCGGCATGGTTGTCTCGTTCGTCAAGCGGGTCGCCATGGCGGAAGCCCCGGGCATTGCCACGTGGTACGTGCAGCACCCGGGGCGCTTCTACGTCGAAAGGGGTCACGTCTTCGACCACCTTCTTAGGGACGCCGAAAAGCTGCGAACCGAATGGGCCACCGGCCGCGTCGTCACCACGACCGCCGCACGCCAGTCCGACCGCCGCGGAGCGATGGCCTCTGCGGTGCAGAACCTGCTTGCCGAGTGCGAAGGAGCCGAGAAATGAAACCGAGCATCCTGAAGGCTGTCGCGGTCACGGCAGAGCTCACCGGCACCGAGTTGTCTGAGGCGGCGCTGCGCGTGATGGCGGGCGACCTGGACGCCCACCCCGAGGCTGCCGTGCTGCGGGCGCTCGACCGCTGCCGCCGTGAGCTGAAAACTCGCCTGACGCTGGCCGCGGTGCTCGAGCGCATCGAGGGGCAGGACGGCCGGCCTGGCGCCGATGAGGCGTGGGCGATCGCGCTCGGCGCGCTGGACGAGGCCGATACCGTCGTCTGGACGGAAGAGATCGCGCAAGCATTCGACGTTGCGCGCCCGATCCTCGAGGCACGCGACAAGGTGGGCGCCCGGGTCGCATTCCGGGATGCCTACGAGCGGATGGTGCGCGAGGCGCGAGAAGTGGGCCAGCAAGGGCGGTGGGTGGCGTCAATCGGCCACGACGCCAGCCGGCGCGATGCGGCGCTCACGCAAGCGGTGCAGCGCGGGCGCATTGCCGGCGAATCGGTGGCGCACCTGCTGGCAGCCCCGCAGGGCGACGGCGCAGTGACGGCCGCGCTGCTGCAAGGACGGCCGCAAGCGCTGCTCGAGGCGCCGGACCTGACCGAGCGCGAGCGAGAAACCAACCTTCGCGGCCTGGCCACGCTGCGCGCGCACCTGGCCGAGCTCGACCGCGCCGGAGAGGCGCAGCGGATCGCACAGGAAGCGCTGGCGCGCGAACACGGCGAGCAGATGCGCCAGCGCAAGGCGGAGGCGATGGAGAGGGTCGACGCACTGCTGCGGGAGCGCGGGCAATGAGTCTTCACGCCGTTTCCGGGAAGCACCAGGACGGAACCGCCTGGGCCAAGACGCCACCCCCCGGCGGCGCCCGCGGCTCGCGCTGGGAGGCCGCCATCCTCGAACTCGCCGAGGCCGGCGAACCGCGCTTCGTGAAGATCCTCGCCGAGCACGTTGCGAGCGGGGTGATCGTGTCGCCGCGCGCATCAGCCGCATTGGAGCCCGGCAATGCTACTGCCTGACATTCCGCGCGGCACGACCTGGACGCCCGACCACATGCGCGCTTGCCTCGCGCGCTGGATCGCAGCCCAACCGCCCGCGCCGCGCCGGGCATTTTTCGAGACATGGGAGCGCCGGCACGGCCACGCATCGGCCGCGGCGCTCCACGCACAAGCCAAGGCCGCATTCACGGCCGCAAGGGGGCGCACATGAGCTTCGCCCGCCAGATCGACGAGCAGCGCTACCGCGAGCAGACCGAGCGCCAGGCCAGCATGCCGGGCGTGACGAGTCCGACATTCCGGTGCGTGGCTTGTGGCCGGCGCAGTGCCATGCACGGCTACAAGCGGACCGCAGCGGGCAGCGTCTGCGCTGCGTGCAATCAGGCGCGCGAGCAGCGCAGAGCGGGGAAGGGGGCGGCATGAATCTAATCGAATTCGGAGACTGCCGCGACACGATGAGGCAATGGGCGGCGGAAGGCGTAAAGGCGCAGA
>JAKJFB010000594.1 GCA_022705125.1 Pseudomonadota bacterium | reverse complement strand
CGCGCTCCATCGCGGCGATCGCGGCGAGCATCCGCCCGAGGTTCCTGCGCGGGATCGTGCCGTCCATGCAGTAGTAGTCGGGCGAGATCCGGCCGGCCGCGGGGAACGCGTTCTTGCGGCCCGACCAGAAGCGCAACCGCTCGGCCTCGTCCTTCGAGACCGTGATCGCGGTGGCGCCCGCGGCGCGCAGGTCCTGCTCGGAGTGTGTACCGGTGGCGACGCAGAAGCAGGGGATGCCAGCATTGTGCGCGGTCGCCAGGTCGAAGGGCGAGTCGCCGATCAGGCAGGCCGTGGCCGGTTCGGCGCCGAGCCGGTGCAGTGCTTCGGCGGTGAACTCGGCTGCGGGCTTGCGCCATGGGCAGTCGCGCGCGCCGAGGATGAGGTCGAGCTGCGGCGCGAGTCCGAGGTGCGCGAGGATGGCGCGGGCGTGCTCGCCGATCTTGTTGGTGAGCACGCCGGTCTTGACGCCGCGTGCCCGGAGGGCGGCGACGAGTTCGCGCCCGCCGGGATAGACCGTCGGGTCCTCGAGTTGGATCTTCTCAGTGTACGCCACGTGCACGCGGCAGGCCTCGGCGATCAGCTCCGGAGGCACGAAGCGGCCCATGGCGTTCTCCAGCCCGCCACCCACGGCGCGCCGCACCTGCTCCGCGCTCGGCGCGGGGTAGCCGAACTGCGGCAGCGTGTGGCAATACGCGCGGTGGATCGTCGTGAAGGCGTCGACCAGCGTGCCGTCGAGATCGAGGAGGACGGTGCGGAACGAAGGCATTGCCGGTGAGTTCGCGCGAATCGCCGCGAGGCGCAACGGTGAAGGCCCATGGCTCCGGTTTTTCATCGCAACGACACCGCCGCGTGGCAGCGTGGGGCCCGAGCGCCATGCAAACCCCGCCCGCCAATGCCGACGCCACGCTGCGGATCGAGGAGACCGCGGAACTGTGCCGGCTGACGATCGGCGGCCGCTGGGACAACGCAGCGGCGCGCCCGCATTGGCATCCGCCGAAGGCCGCGGCCTTCCGCCGCGTCGAGATCGTGGTGACAGAGCTGGAGCGCTGGGACGGCTCGCTCGTGCTTTTCCTCGGCGAGGTGCGTCGGCTCTGCGAACGCCGCCACTGGGAACTTGCGGTGCAGGGGCTGCCCGCTGGAGTTCCGCCGGCGCTCGTCCTGGTGCAGCGCGGTTCGGTGCGGACGGGTGGCGGCTGGGCGTTGTTGGCGGATGTCGGCGTGGCGGCGCGGAAGTTTGTCGACGACGCGCTCGACTACGCGCGCTTCGCGGGCAATTGCACGATCGGTTTCGCGCACCTGCTGCGGAAGCCAGGGAGTTTCCGGTGGGGCGATTGCCTGGTCCAGATGCAGCTGTGCGGCGCGCAGGGGCTGCCCATCGTCGGGCTGATCAGTTTCCTCGTCGGCGTGATCATGGCGTACCAATCGGCGGTGCTGCTGCGGCAGTTCGGGGCCGACATCTACGTGGCCGACCTGATCGGGCTCGGCGTGGTGCGCGAGATGGGGCCGATGATGGCGGCGGTGGTGTTGGCCGGGCGCACCGGCGCGGCGTTTGCCGCCGAGATCGGCAACATGAAGGCCAACGAGGAGATCGACGCCTTGGAGACGCTGGGCCTGAACCCGGTGCAGTTCCTCGTGCTGCCGCGGTTGGTGGCGCTGCAGCTGATGATGCCCTTGCTCGCGCTCTACGCCAACGCCCTCGGCGTTCTCGGCGGCATGCTCATCGCCTGGGGGCTGCTCGATCTGCCGCCGGTGACCTACTGGATCGAGACGAAGAGCATCCTTGACCTGTCCGACCTCGCCAGCGGCCTGATCAAGAGCGCGGCTTTTGGCGGGCTGATCGGCTTCGCGGGCTGCCTGCGCGGCATGCAGGCCGACCGCAGCGCCGCCGGCGTGGGCAAGGCGGCGACTTCGGCGGTCGTCACCGCCATCCTCTGCATCATCCTCGCCGACGCCGTGTTCGCGGTGATCTTCAACATCCTCGGGTTCTGATCCGCGCCCCGTTTTCCCAATGAGCAACGCCGCCGACAACGCGATCGAAGTGCAGGGGCTGGAGTGTCACCAGGGAGAGCGGACGATCCTGCGCAACGTGAGCTTCACCGTGGCCCGCGGCGAGTTGTTCTTCGTCATTGGC
>JAKJFB010000593.1 GCA_022705125.1 Pseudomonadota bacterium | reverse complement strand
CGGGATCGGCACAATCGACCTTGTTCGCCGCGCAGATGCGCGCACTCCAGCGCGGCGTCGGCATCTCCAGCAGTCGCGCGTAATACCAGGCACTGTGACCGGGCTCGTACGCCGGATCGCGCCACACGGCGCACAGCGAATCGGCGCCCGCATCCGCCGACGCCACGGTCACCACGCGCTCGCGCGACTGGCCATCGGCATCGACCCAGCCCTTGACGAGCTGCAGCTGCTGCAGCGGCGAGCCCTCGAGCGCATCGCGCAGCGC
Organism: Pseudomonadota bacterium; assembly: GCA_022705125.1. The sequence goes on along the minus strand of JAKJFB010000593.1, from coordinate 1,871 downwards.
CGCGACCACGAACACCGGCGCCGCCACCGATCCCGCCGCGCGCTTAAGTTCACCGCCCATCGGCACGCCGCGCGCGTAGGCCTCGCGCACCAGCTGCGCGCTGGCGCAGAAGTCGGCGGGAAAATCCCAGCCGCCGAAGAAGCGCAGCTGCGGGCGCGTGCCGCTGGTCGCGTAGGTCTCGCGCCGCTGCATCGCCGCGAACAGCGCATCGCGCGTGTTCTGTTCGGCCCAGATCATCGCGAGCCCGCCCGGCCCGAATTCGGGACGGTCCGGCAGCCCCTGCGGCACACCCTCGCGCGCCGGCACACCGGCACCGCCATGACCGATGAAGTCCGCCTCCGATACGCCGCCGGCCGCGCCGAGGTGGGTGTCGGTGCTGCCGATCACGCCCATGCGGTAGGGATCCGTTCCCAGGGTTTTCTGGAGGCGCAGCCCGTCGCGCAGGATCTCGCGGAAGAAGCCCGTTTCCGGGCCCGGCGCCTGGCGCCTGAACTCGAAGCTCTGCCCCGCGAACGCGTCGTAGGGCAGTTGTTCGAAGCCGCAGTATTCGTCGGCCGCGATGCTCCGGGTGCTCCCGGCGTAGCACTCGGAAGCGCCCTTGTGCTGCATGATCTCGAACAGCGGCTCCGAGCGAGCGCGCAGCGCGGCGTCCGCCGCGGTGTAGGGCGTGCCGTCGACGCGCAACCCGTCGAACATGTAGCCGTCGCTGAGGTTCGAGTTGTGCGGGATCGCCAGCACCTCGCAACCCGGCACTGCGTTGCGGCATTCGCTGTCCAGCAGCTGCCACAGCTTCTCCGGGCTGCCGGTATCGACGAAGGTGATCGGCAAGCGCGGCACCGCATCGCCGCGGAAGATCACGTTGCGGTGCATGTTGCCGGCATCCACGCCACGCGCGCCGGTCCATTCGTAGGCCACGAAGCTGGTGAAGCGGCACTGACCGCTGGCGTCGAGCGCATCGGCGGCGGCCTGGCGGATCTCGGTCCACGGCCCTGCCGCGGCCTCGCGGCAGAGCGCACCGTCCTCGCCGCAGTTGCCGAGCCGCCGAGTCTTGCTCGCGGTGTAGTTGAACAGGTAATAGGCGGCGCGCGGCACGTGCCGGTACAGCAGGCATTGCCAGCTGTCGTAGGTCGCGGAGCCGGGCGTCTGGCACAGGCTCACTTCACCGAGCAGTTCCGCATGGTCGGTGACGGCCGCGAAATCCAGCGCCCGCGCGAGCCGCAGCTCGCGCAGCGCCCGGCCCTCTTCATCGTAGGGCTGCACCGCGAGCGGCTCGCCGCGCGCGAAGCGGTAGGCATCCGCCGGGCGCGCCCGCGTGTCCTGCGTCGCGGCATCCAGCGAGAGGGCCGTGTGCACATGCAGGTCGCCGGCGTAGACGTTGCGCAGCGGGTTGAAATCCGGACAGCCGCCGCCATCCTGCGCCGGCGCGGCGAAGGATGCCGCCGCCAGCAGCAGTGCCGCCACGAACTGCCGGCGCCACGCCCCGCCTGCCCGGCGGTGCAACGCCATCAGCATTTCATCACGCCCCGCCGTGCTGGGCGCGACGCTTGTAGGGCATCCAGTGCATGAAGCCGAACAGCAGCGTCAGCAGGATGCTGACCGCCAGCGGCCCCTCGTAGAGCCTGATCCACCTGAAGCTCACCACCAGCTCGATCACGTGCGCCGCGAACAGGATCAGCGTGCCGATCTGCAGGATGCTCTCGAGCAGCGGCGGCCAGGTGACGAACAGCGACACCAGCGCCGCGGCATAGAATGCGAGGGTTACAATCTTCGCGGGCGCGTCTTTCATCGCAGTCTCCTTGTTATGGCTCGGTTCGACCGGGCGCTATGGTGCGCAATCGGCGCGGCGAATGGAAGCGCCGCGCTGCGAACGA
>JAKJFB010000592.1 GCA_022705125.1 Pseudomonadota bacterium | reverse complement strand
AGACCCGCCCCGGCCGGCACGGCAAGCCCTTCCAGATGGTCAAGTTCCGCACCATGCGCGACGCCATCGGCGCGGACGGCCAGCCGCTGCCCGACTCCGAGCGCATGACGCCCTTCGGCAGCTTTCTGCGTTCGGCCAGCCTGGACGAGCTGCCCGAGCTGTGGAACGTGCTCAAGGGCGACATGAGCCTGGTGGGGCCGCGGCCGCTGCTGATGGAATACCTGCCGCTGTATTCGCCCGAGCAGGCGCGCCGCCACGAGGTGCGCCCGGGGGTGACCGGCTGGGCGCAGATCAACGGGCGCAATGCGCTGAGCTGGGAAGAGAAGTTTCGCCTGGACGTGTGGTACGTGGACAACCGGTCGTTCTGGCTGGATCTGAAGATCCTGGCGCTGACGGTGAAGAAGGTGTTCGTGCGCGAGGGCATCAGCGCGGCGGGCGAGGTGACGGCGGCGAAGTTCACCGGGTCCGGCGACAAGGGCGTCTGACTCGCCCGGGCGGTACTCGAGGTCCTGTCCCGTGTCCCGGGACACGGGACAGGATAAAGCAGCGAAACGTGTTGGAGGGCGTGCAGTGAATTCGCCTCTTTTTGCGGTGTACGGTGCGAGCGGATGCGGGCGCGGGATCATGCCGCTGGCGCGCGAGCAACTGCGCCGCCAGGGCGTGGCGCTGGAGCGGCTGGTGTTCGTCGACGATGCTGCGGTGGGCAGCACGGTGAACGGGCAGCGGGTGCTGTCGTATGCCGATTTTGTGGCCGAGCCGGCGAGCGCGCGCCATGTGGTGCTGGCGATCGCCAACAGCGCGGTGCGCGAGCGCCTGGCGGCACGCTGCGCGGCGGATGGCGTGAGCGCGTGGACGGTGGCGGCGGGCAATGTGGTGGTGATGGATGACGTGGTGATCGGGGAGGGGGCGGCGCTGAGTCCGTTCGTGACCCTCACCTCGAACATCCGCATCGGGCGTTTCTTCCACGCCAATCTGTACAGCTATGTCGAGCACGATTGCGTGATCGGCGACTTCGTGACTTTTGCGCCTGGCGTGAAGTGCAATGGCAACATCATCATCGAGGACCATGCCTACATCGGCACCGGCGCGGTGATCAAGCAGGGCAAGCCCGGCCAGCCTCTGGTGATCGGCCGCGGCGCGGTGGTGGGCATGGGCGCGGTGGTGACGAAGAACGTGCCCGCCGGCGCCACGGTGGTCGGCAACCCCGCGCGGGTGATGGAAAAGGCGGTCTGAGGTTCCTGTAGGAGCGACGCAAGTCGCGAATAGGGCACCGGTAATGGGCGGCGGCGGTTGGGGACGGCTGCAATCGCGACTTGCGTCGCTCCCACAGTGGCAAATCGCACGCGCCGCAAGGTTTTGTAGGAGCGACGCAAGTCGCGATTACGGCGCCGGGAAATGGTGCTATATACCTTGTGTGTATAGCGCGCTGCGCGGACGACGGAGACAGGCGATGGGCATTGCGACAGGTTCGATTTTCGAGAACAACCGCACGCAGGCGGTGCGTCTGCCTGCGGAGACGCGGTTTCCGCCCGAGGTGCGCAAGGTGGCGGTGCGGGTGCGTGGGGTGGAGCGGATTCTGGCGCCGGTCGACAGGACCTGGGACAGCTTCTTCCTGGCCGCGGAGGGGGTGAGCGAGGACTTTCTGCCCGAGCGTGCCAGCCAGCAGCAGGACGAGCGCGAGGCGTTCTGATGCTGAAGTACATGCTCGACACGAACATCGCGATCTATGTGATCAAGCGCCGCCCGCCGCAGATGCTGGGCTCGTTCAACGAGCATGCGGGGCAGATGTGCATCAGCGCGGTGACGCTGGCCGAGCTGATCCACGGCGCCGAGAAGAGCGCGCGCAAGGCGCACAACCTGGTGCAGGTGGAGGATTTTGCGTCGCGTCTGGTGGTGCTGGCGTACCACGACAAGGCGGCCGCGCATTACGGCGACATCCGCGCCGACCTGGAGCGCAAGGGCACGCCGATCGGGGTGAATGACCTGCATATCGCAGGCCACGCGCGCAGCGAGGGGCTGGTGTTGGTGAGCAACAACGTGCGCGAGTTCGAACGCGTCGAGGGACTGCGGCTGGAGAACTGGGTGGATCGGGTCGGGGCTTGAATTTGCGGCTGGATCGCGACTTGCGTCGCTCCTACGG
>JAKJFB010000591.1 GCA_022705125.1 Pseudomonadota bacterium | reverse complement strand
TGCGGAGCCGCGCCGTAATCGCGACTTGCGTCGCTCCTACGAAACCGGCGCCGCGAAGACCGCCGCGCTGACGGAGCCGCGCCGTAATCGCGACTTGCGTCGCTCCTACGACACCGGCGCCGCGAAGACGGCCGCGCTGACGGAGCCGCGCTGTAATCGCGACTTGCGTCGCTCCTACGGAACCGGCGCCACGAAGACCGCCGCGCTTGCGGAGCCGCGCCGTAGGAGCGACGCAAGTCGCGATCCACGGTGACGAACCGTCCACCGTGCCGGGCAAGGGCGCCGCGACTTCTGCGGCCCGCGCTAGAACACGCCGATCTGCCCGAACCACGCCGTCGCCGCGCTGGCGCCGAGGAAGACCGCGGCGTGGAAGGCGGCGATCCAGCGGTACTGGCGACCGATGCGCTCGGGGTCGAGGTCCGAGATCAGGTACAGGCGGCCGCCGCTCGGCGGGCGCATCAGGTGCAGCTCCGGCGCGGCGAGCGCCTCGGCCTGGCGCTGGCGCACCTCGCGACGCGCCTGGGCGCGGGCGAGCTCCCACTCGCGCAGGTCGATCTCGCCGTCGCCGTCGAGGTCGAAGCGCTGCAGCAGGGCGGGGCGGTCGGCCTTCCAGGCGGTGAGCAGCTCGCGCACCTCGGTCGTGGTGTCGGTGCGCACGTCGGCGCTGCCCAGGGTGGCGAAGTCGCCGATCACATAGAGCTTGTCGTGCTCGATCAGAGACCATTGCGTGTAGCGCAGATCGTCGCGCACGAACACGTCGCGTCGCCGCACCAGCATCTCCGCGCCCTCCGGGTCGACCACACAGCGCGCGCTGCCGTCGTCGAGCAGAAAGGAGGACGCGCTGGTGTCCGTGCTCACCACCCGCCACTCGCCGTTGCGCTGGCGGCGCTCGATGCGCAGGCGGTACCACAGCACCGGCAGCGCATTCACCGGCGACAGCAGCGGATCGCCGTCCAGCGGCGCGCCGCGGCCCCGCAGTTCGGTGTAGCCCTGCGCCGCCGAGACGATGCGCGCGGTCGGGGTGTCGGCGATCAGGCGCGCGTGGCGCAGCGCGCGCAGAGTGCCGAGCAGGCCGGTGCCGAGCAGCACCGCGAGCGCGGCCAGGCTGCCCGGGCCGGGGCCCAGGCGCAGTGCGAGTGCGATCGCGCCGAGCTGGATGGCCGGTAACGCGAGGTCTGCCCGCAGGTGGCGAAGGTGCACGAGCATGGTGGGGTACCGGGTGGTGTCGATCGCGGCGGGGCGAGCGGGCCTGCGTGCGCTGCGGCAAGATCGCCGACGGGCCCGGGGGGCGGTTCCGCGCCGGTCCGGTTCGTCCGCGACGCCGATCGTGCGGCGCTCGCCACGCGCGCTCAGCTGCCGAACAGCGCCTTCAGATCGACATCCGCCTTCTCAGCGATGCTGAACTGCAGCAGCGGCTGCTCGCTGTAGCCGAGCGGGCGCGCGATCAGCAGGTCGGGGAACTGCTCGATGCGCACGTTGTGTACATTGACCGCCTCGTTGTACCACTCGCGGCGGTCGGCGATGGCGTTCTCGAGCGCGGTGATGCGGCTCTGCAGCTGCATGAAGTGCTCGTTGGCGCGCAGCTCGGGGTAGGCCTCGGCGACCGCGAAGATCTGCCCCAGCCCGCTGCGCAACAGCTGCTCGGCGGCACCGAGCGCGGGCACGTCGTGGGTCTCGCGCGCCTGGGCGACGCGCGCGCGCGCCTCGGTCACGCGCGCGAGCGTGTCCTGCTCGAACTGCTTGTACTGGCGGCACACCTCGACCAGCTTGGGGAGTTCGTCGTGGCGCTGCTTGAGCAGCACGTCGATGTTGGCCCAGGCCTTGGCGAGGTTGTGCTTGAGCTGCACCAGGCCGTTGTAGATCACCACGCCGTACACCAGCGTGAGGACGACGAGGCCGAGGAGGACTGCGCTGCCGATGCTCATTGCGGGGACTCCATTGCGAATGCGCGCATCTTATACTCGCGCCCTCGCGCCACGTGTTGCGCATGCCACGGTGGCGGCGAATCGCCTCCCTCGCAGCGGAAATTCCCATTTTGCTCTCCTCGTCTTCCTCCCTTCCCGCCTTCCTGCGCCGCCCCGCGGTCGTCATGGCCTGCGGCGCGCTGATCCTCACGCTGGCCATGGGCGTGCGCCACACC
>JAKJFB010000590.1 GCA_022705125.1 Pseudomonadota bacterium | reverse complement strand
GCTGAACTTCGATTCGGTGCACGGGCGCTGGGCTCACGAGGCGCGCGCCGACGGTGACGCGATCGTCATCGAGGGCAAACGCATCGGCTTCAGCCGCAACAAGGCCATCGCAGAGACCGACTGGTCGGGCTGCGCCGTGGTGATCGAGGCCTCGGGCAAGATGAAGACGGTGGAGGTGCTGGACGCCTACCTCGCGCAGGGCGTGAGACGCGTGGTGGTCACGGCGCCGGTGAAGGACGACAGCGTGCTGAACGTGGTGATGGGCGTGAACCACCACCTCTACGACCCGGCGCGCCATCGCATCGTGACCGCCGCCTCCTGCACCACCAATTGCCTGGCGCCCGTGGTGAAGGTGATCCACGAGGGCCTCGGCATCCGCCACGGCTCGATCACCACGATCCACGATCTCACCAACACGCAGACCATCCTCGACGCGGCGCACAAGGATCCGCGCCGCGCGCGCGCCTGCCACCTGAGCTTGATCCCGACCAGCACCGGTTCGGCGACCGCGATCGCGCAGATCTTCCCCGAGCTGAAGGGTCGGCTGAACGGCCACGCGGTGCGCGTGCCGCTGGCGAATGCCTCGCTCACCGACTGCGTGTTCGAGGTCGAGCGCGCGACCAGCGTGGCCGAGGTGAACGCGCTGCTGCAGGCAGCAGCCAAGGCCGAACTGCTGGGCATCCTGGGTTACGAGGAACGCCCGCTGGTATCCATCGATTACCGCGGCGATCCGCGCTCGAGCATCGTCGATGCGCTGTCGACCCTGGTGGTGAACGGCACGCAGGTGAAGATCTACGCCTGGTACGACAACGAGTGGGGCTACGTGAACCGCACCGTGGAGCTGGCGCGCCTGGTCGGCGGCGCCTGAGTCCCATGCTCGCGCTGACGCGGGAAGTGCGCCAGTACCTGCTGGTCACCGGCAATTACTGGGCGTTCACGCTCACCGACGGCGCGCTGCGCATGCTGGTGGTGCTGCACTTCCACGCGCTCGGCTATCAGCCGCTCGAGATCGCGCTGCTGTTCCTGTTCTACGAGTTCTTCGGCATCGTGACCAATCTCGTCGGCGGCTGGCTGGGGGCGCACCTGGGACTGAATCGCACCATGCACATCGGGCTCGGGCTGCAGATCGTCGCACTCGCGATGCTGCTGGTGCCCGCTGCAGCACTGACCGTGCCGTGGGTGATGGCGGCACAGGCTCTCTCGGGCATCGCGAAGGATCTCAACAAGATGAGCGCCAAGAGCGCGGTGAAGCTGCTCGTGCCCGCCGGCGCCGAGGGCGCGCTGTACCGCTGGGTGGCGGCGCTCACCGGCTCGAAGAACGCGCTGAAGGGCGCGGGCTTCTTCCTCGGCGGTGCGCTGCTCGAGCTCGCGGGATTCCGCGGCGCGGTGGCCGCGATGGCCGCCGCGCTCGCGCTGGTATGGATCGGCAGCATGCTGACGCTGCGCGCCGATCTGGGCAAGGCAAAGAACAAGCCGAAGTTCCGCGACATCTTCTCGCGCAGCCGCGCGGTCAACGTGCTGGCGGCGGCCCGCGTATTCCTGTTCGGGGCGCGCGACGTGTGGTTCGTGGTGGCGCTGCCGGTGTATCTGTCGAGCGTCTTCGGCTGGGACCACGCGCGCGTCGGCGGCTTCCTCGCACTGTGGATCATCGGCTACGGCGTGGTACAGGCGCTGGCGCCGCGCATCACGCGCGCCCGCGCCGACGGGCGCGATGCCCTTGGCTGGGCCGCGGCGCTGGCGCTCGCGCCGGCGCTGATCGCGCTGGCGTTGGGAGCCAATATCGCGCCGCAGGCCAGCCTGCTCGGCGGGCTGCTGCTGTTCGGCGCGCTGTTCGCGGTGAACTCCGCGCTGCACAGCTACCTGATCGTGAGCTACGCGCGCGAGGACGGCGTGTCGCTCGACGTGGGGTTCTACTACATGGCGAATGCGCTCGGGCGCCTGCTCGGCACCGTGCTGTCGGGCTGGGTGTTCCAGGTGAGCGGGCTGGTGGCCTGCCTATGGATCTCGGCGGCCTTCGTGGCAGCGGCAGCGCTGATCTCGGTCGCGCTGCCGCGGCACGGTCCCGAGGCGCCAAGCGGTGTCGGCTAGCGACAGCAACGCAGGCGCAGGAGTTGACCGGCACATTCACCAGGGGAGACCGGTATGGGTCTG
>JAKJFB010000058.1 GCA_022705125.1 Pseudomonadota bacterium | reverse complement strand
TCTGCAGCGCGTTGATTTCCATGCTTGCCGCTCCGGGAAATGTCTTGGGGGGGGTTCAAAAAAGCGGCGTAGTTTAACCGAGCGGCAGCGCCCAACTCCAGCCGAGCCGAAGGCCTCAGTCTGCAGCGCCTGGCTGCGCCTCCCGACCGCCCAGCGCGCAGATCGCCGAACCCGCCACCACCGCGAATGACGCAACCACGGCGCCGGCGGTGAGAGGCAGTGCGGGGAAGTGCGCGGGAAACAGTGCGCCCAGCGCCGCGGCACCGAACAGCGTGGTCAGCGGCTGCACCGCCAGCACCGCGCTCACCTTCGAGGATTCCCAGTGGTTCAGCGCCTCGGCGAAGGCGCCGTAGGCGATCAGCGTGTTCGCGGCCAGGAAGGCGAGCAGCCCGAGCTCGGTGGCGCCGAGCGCCGCAAGCGCGCCGGGACTCGCCGCCGGCAGCATCAGCAGCGCGCTGGCGAGATAGATGCCCATCAGCACGAACTGCGAGGGCAGGTAGCGCAGCAGGCGCTTCTGCGCCACGCCGTATACGGCCCACAGCGCGGCCGCGAGCACCATCAGCCCGACACCGGTGCTGAAGATGTCGATGCCCGCGCCCGAGACGCGCAGCCGCTCGGCGCAAAAGGCCGTGATGCCGCCCAGCAGCAGCACGAAGCCGCCCCACTGCCATGTCGTGAAGCGCTCGCCGAACAGCCAGAGACTCAACAGCATCAGCAGCACCGGCGCCAGTTGCACCACGGTCTGCGCCACGGGGGCGGCGATGAAATGCAGGCTCTGCACGTAGAGCACGTAGTTGCCGATGAGCATGAGCACCGCGAGCGCGAACAGCCAGGCGGCGGTGCGCCCTGCGCTGTGCGGCCACTGCAGGCGTCCGCGCGCGGCGAAGAACGCCAGCAGGCACAGGCCCGAGGAAGCGAAGCGGAACCAGCTGATCGTGACCGCGTCGAGATGTGCGATCAACGGCGTCATCGCCAGCGGCACCGCGCCCCACAGCACCGCCGTGGTCAGTGCCAGCCAGAAGCCGAGCTGCCAGCGTCCGCTCAGGCGCTGCATGGCATCTCCTGCGCGACAGTCGGCTCCTGCAGTTCCTCGACCAGCAGCTGCACGCTGCGGTTGCCGCGGTACTCGTTCACGTCCAGCCGGTAGGCGAGTCGTGCGCGTTCGCGCCGCGGATCGGGCCAGAAGGCCGAGTCGATGTTGAACGCGATCGCATCGAGCTCGAGCGTCGGCGCCGCCACCGGCGAGACCACCAGCTTCAGGTGCTTGCCGCCCAGCAGGCGCTGGCTGCGCAGCCAGAACTCGCCGTCGAACAGCGGCTCGGGGAAGTGCTGGCCCCAGGGCCCCGCCTCGCGCAGCTCCTCGGCCTGCGCCAGCGAGAACTCGCCGGCACCCAGTTCGCCGTCGCTCTCCAGCACGCTCTCGAGGTCGCTCGCTTCGAGGTGACGACGCACCTCGGCATCGAAGGCGCGCGCGAACTCCTCGAAGCGCTCCGCCGCCAGCGTGAGCCCCGCGGCCATCGCATGGCCGCCGAAGCGCTCGACCAGCCCCGGCGCCGCCGCGGCGACGGCGGCGATCGCGTCGCGGATATGGAAACCGCGGATCGAACGCGCGGAACCCTTCAACTCGCCCGCGCCACCGGGCGCGAAGGCAATCACCGGGCGGTGGTGCTTCTCCTTGATGCGCGAGGCGACCAGCCCCACCACGCCCTGGTGCCAGTCGGGGTGGTACAGGCAGGGGCCCCACGGCAGCGCGTCCTCGGCAATCGCGCCCTGCTCCATCAGCCGCAGCGCTTCCTGCTGCATGCCACCCTCGATGTCGCGCCGTTCGCGGTTCCACGCGTCGAGCTCGGCGGCCATCTCGCGCGCGCGCGCCGGCTCCTCTTCGAGCAGGCAGCGGATGCCGAGTCCGATGTCATCGAGCCGTCCGGCGGCATTGATGCGCGGTCCGACCGCGAAACCCAGATCGGCGCTGACCACGCGCGCGGGATTGCGCCCGGCGAGCTCGAGCAGCGCGCGCACGCCCGGGCGCCCGCGCCCGGCGCGGATGCGCTGCAGCCCCTGGCGCACGAGGATGCGGTTGTTGGCATCGAGCGCCACCACGTCGGCCACGGTGCCGAGCGCCACCAGGTCGAGCAGCTCGCCGAGGTTGGGTTCGGCGAGCCCGCGCGCGGCGAACCAGCCGCTGGCGCGCAGCCGCGCGCGCAGCGCGCCCATCAGGTAGAACACCACGCCGACGCCGGCCAGGCTCTTGCTCGGGAAGGCGCAGCCGGGCTGGCTCGGGTTCACGATCGCGCAGGCGGCGGGCAAGGTCTCGCCGGGCAGGTGATGGTCCGTGACGAGCACGTCGATGCCGTGCGCGGCCGCGGCCGCCACGCCGGCGTGGCTGGCGATGCCGTTGTCGACCGTGATGATGAGCCGCGGGTGCAGCGCGGCCGCGACCGCGACGATCTCGGGACCCAGCCCGTAGCCGTGCTCGAAGCGGTTCGGCACCAGGAAGTCCGCGCTGGTGCAGCCCATCGCGCGCAGTGCGAGCAGGCCCAGCGCGGTGCTGGTCGCGCCGTCGGCGTCGTAATCCCCAACGATCAGGATGCGCTCGTCGCGCGCCAGCGCGTCGGCCAGACGCGTGGCGGCCTGCTCCAGCCCGAGCAGCACGGGCGGCAGCAACTGCGCCAGCCCCTGCTCCAGATCGCTCGCATCCGCCACGCCGCGCGCGGCGTAGAGCCGTGCCAGCAACGGGCTGATGCCTGGCGCAGATGCCGCGTCGGCGCGCGCGCTGCGGCGCCGGATCGCGCGCCTCATGCGCGGCTCACGCGATCCTGCCGCGGATGAACTCCTGCACGGCGCGCACCTCGTGCGGCAGCACGGCGCAGCGCTCGGGCCGCTCGAACAGGTCCGCCATGTAGTGCGGCAGCGCCGGTTCGCGAGCCACGCCGGCGCGCGCGATCGCCTCGGGGAATTTGGCCGGGTGCGCGGTGGCCAGCGTGACCATCGGCACGCCGGGATCGTCGCGGCATTCGCGCGCGGCGCGCACGCCGATCGCCGAATGCGGATCCAGCAGGTATTCGGACTCCTCGTAGACCCCGGCGATCGTCGCGCAGGTCATCGCGTCATCGACGCTGAAACTCGCGAACTCCGCGCGCGCGGCCGCGATCACCGACTCCGGCACCGCGACCTCGCTGCTGCGAAAGCGCTGCATCAGGTCGGCGAGCGCGGCGGCGTCGCGTCCGTAGAATTCGAACAGCGCGCGCTCGAAGTTGCTCGAGATCACGATGTCCATGCTCGGCGACAGCGTGTGCGCGAGCGCCGACTTGCCGTAGCGGCTGCTGCTCATGAAGCGGTGCAGGATGTCGTTGGCGTTGGTCGCGATGACCAGCTGGCGCACCGGCAGCCCCATGCGCCTGGCGAGGTATCCGGCGTAGATGTCGCCGAAATTGCCGGTGGGCACCGCGAAGGACACCGCGCGCTCGGGCGCGCCCAGTGCCAGCGCCGCGTGGAAGTAGTAGACGATCTGGGCCATGATCCGCGCCCAGTTGATCGAGTTCACCGCGACCAGCCGCCGCCCCTCGGGCAGGAAGGACTGGTCCGAGAAGCTCTGCTTCACCATCTCCTGGCAGTCGTCGAAGTTGCCCTGCACCGCGATGTTGTGGATGTTGTCACCGGGCACCGTGGTCATCTGCCGGCGCTGCACCTCGGAGACGCGCTGGTGCGGGTGCAGGATGAAGATGTCGACGTTGGCGCAGCGGCGGCAGCCCTCGATCGCCGCCGAGCCGGTGTCGCCCGAGGTCGCGCCCAGCACCACGACGCGCTGGTGGCGCCGCGCGAGCGACACGTCCAGCAGGCGCCCGAGCAGCTGCAGCGCGAAATCCTTGAACGCCAGCGTCGGCCCGTGGAACAGCTCGAGCAGCCACTCGTTGTGGCCGAGCTGCACCAGAGGCGCCACCGCCGGGTGGCGGAATCCGGCGTAGGTCTCGCGCGTGATCGCACGCAGCTCGTCCTCCGCCAGGAAACCCTCCACGAAGGGCTGCATGATCGTGGCGGCGAGATCCGCGTAGTCGAGCTTCGCCCACGCGCGCATCTGCCCGGCGCTGAAGCGCGGCAGCGTTTCCGGCACGTACAGGCCGCCATCGGGCGCGAGCCCGGTGAGCATCACGTCCTCGAACGCGAGTGCGGGTGCCTGGCCCCGCGTGCTGATGTATCGCAACGCAAACCTCCTTGAATGCCGGCCTCAGCCGTCGAGCTTTTCCATGCGGATGCGCGTGACGCGCCCGCGCGTGCTCTCCAGCGCCTCGATCGCGGCGATGGCATCGCTCATGCGGCTCTCGATCGTCACGCTGGTGAGCAGGATCATGGTCGCGGTCTCCGAGCCCTCGGGCGCCTCCTTCTGGATCAGCGCCTCGATGCTGATGCCGGCCTCGCTGAGGATCTGCGCCACGCGCCACAGCACGCCGGGGCGATCGACCGCGGCCACACGCAGGTAATACGAGGTCTGCACCGCGGACATCGGCAGCACCGGCTCCGAGGACAGGCGATCGGCCTGGAACGCGAGGTGCGGCACGCGGTGATTGGGGTCAGCGGTCAGCGTGCGCGCCACATCCACGATGTCGGCGACCACCGCCGAGGCGGTCGGCTCGGATCCCGCGCCGGGCCCGTAGTAGAGCGTCGGACCCACCGCATCGCCCTTGACCAGGATCGCGTTCATCACGCCGTTGACGTTGGCGATCAGGCGGTCGTCGGGGATGAGTGTCGGATGCACGCGCAACTCGATGCCCGCCGGCGTGCGCCGGCAGATGCCGAGATGCTTGATGCGATAGCCGAGCTCGGCGGCGTAGGCGAGGTCCTCCCGGGCGAGCGCGCCGATGCCCTCGGTGTAGACCTTCTCGAACTGCAGCGGGTGCCGAAGGCGATCGAAGCCAAGATCGCGAGCTTCTGCGCGGTGTCGAAGCCTTCCACATCGAAGGTCGGATCGGCCTCGGCGTAACCGAGCGCCTGCGCCTCGGCGAGCGCGTCGGCGAAGCTGCGCCCCTTCTCGCGCATCTCCGAGAGGATGTAGTTGCCGGTGCCGTTGATGATCCCGGCGACCCACTCGATGCGGTTCGCCGCCAGCCCCTCGCGGATGGCCTTGATGATCGGGATGCCTCCGCCGACCGCGGCCTCGAAGGCCACGGTCACGCCGCGCGCGCTGGCGGCGGCGAAGATCTGGTTGCCGTGCTGCGCGATCAGCGCCTTGTTCGCGGTCACCACGTGCTTGCCGGCGGCGATGGCCTCCATCACCAGTTCGCGCGCGGTGTCGCAGCCGCCGATCAGCTCGACGACGATGTCGATCTCGGGGTCGCGCACCACCGCGAAGACGTCGCGGCTGAGGCGCGTGGCGCCGGTGTCGCAGCGCGGGTTGTCGCGGCGCGCGCCGATGTGCGTGACGATCACGTCGCGGCCGACGCGGGCTGCGATGTCCTGGCTGTTGCGCGCGAGCACGCTGAAGGTCCCGGAGCCGACGGTGCCGAAACCACAGATGCCTACCCTGATCGGATCCAAGAAAAACTGCTCCTGCATGATGGCCCGGCCACGCAGGGCGTGGCGGGCGCAGCGGGTGCTGCGCCCGGCCGGGCACGGATTACGAGGCGCGCGATCATAGCAGGACTTGCATCCCGAATCACCGCGCCGGGCGCACCCGCGCGCGCCGCTGCGCTCACTCGATACCGAGCAGCTTCGCCAGATCCTTCGCCGGACGGTAACCGGGCACCAGCGTGCCGTCCTCGAGCACCAGCGCCGGCGTGCCGTTCACGCCGACCTGCTCGCCGAGCAGCATCTGCGCGGCGACCGGGTTGTCGGCGCAGACATTCTCGGGGATCTCCTCGCCGTTCTTGAGACTGGTGAGCGCCGCACCGGGGTCCTTGGCGCACCAGGCACTGGCGATCTTGCGAAAGGACGGCGAGCCCAGGCCCGCGCGCGGAAACGCCAGGTAGTGCACCGCGATGCCCAGCGCGTTCAGCTCGGCGACTTCGCTGTGCAGCTTGCGGCAGTAGCCGCAGTCGACGTCGGTGAACACCGCGATCGTCGCCTTGGGATTCTCGGGCGCGAAGATGATCATGTCCTCGGGCTTCACCGCGGCGATGAGCTCGGCGCGCTCCTTCTGCCGGCCCTGCTCGGCCAGGTTCACGAAGCCCGATTTCTGCACCGCGAACAGGTCGCCGGCGATGAAGTGACTGCCGTCGGCGTCGATGTAGAGCAGCGGGCCGCCCTTGACCTGCACCTCGTAGAGGCCCGCCACGGGGCTCGGGCGCGGCTGCTCGTACTGCAGGTCCGGGCGCGCGGCGCTGAGCGCCTTCAGGATGACCTCGGCCTGCGGATCCTCCGCGCGGGCGCCCGCACCCATGATCATGCCACCCAGCAGGACACCGCCGATGAGGCGCTGCAACTTCGCGAATACCATCACGTGAACTCCCTCTTTGCCGTTGATTGCTGCGGGTTGGAAACCGCCGCTGGTTTTTGGTTCAACGCCTCATCCGCGCGGATGGTGCGCCGCGTGCAACTGCTTCAGGCGCTCGCGCGCCACGTGCGTGTAGATCTGCGTGGTCGAGAGATCGCTGTGCCCGAGCAGCATCTGCACCACGCGCAGGTCCGCGCCGTGGTTCAGCAGGTGCGTCGCGAAGGCGTGGCGCAGCGTGTGCGGCGACAACGGCTTCGTGATGCCCGCCGCCGCGGCGTGCTGCTTGATCCGGTGCCAGAAGGCCTGGCGGGTCAGCGCTGCGCCACCACGGCCCGGGAACAGCATCGTGGTGCTGCCCTGCGGCACCAGTTGTCCCCGTGCCTCGCGCAGGTAGCGCGCGAGCCACGCAAGCGCCTCGTCCCCGACCGGCACCAGCCGCTCGCGCGCGCCCTTGCCCACGATGCGCACCACGCCCTGCCCGAGATTGACCCGCCCCAGCTCCAGCGTCACCAGTTCGCTGACGCGCAGTCCACAGGCATACAGCAGCTCGAGCATCGCCCGGTCGCGCAGGCCGATCGCGGTGGCGGTATCGGGCGCCGCGAGCAGGCGGTCGACGTCGTCCTCGCCGAGGCTGCGCGGCAGCGCGCGGCCGATGCGCGGGCTCTGCACCTGCAGCGTCGGGTCCGCGGCAATACGACCCTCGCGCAGCAGGTGGCGATAGAAATTGCGCAGGCACGACAGCAAGCGCGCCGCGCTGCGCGCCGACTTGCCGGCACGCAGGCCGTCGGCGAGGTAGTCGAGGATCGCGACGCGATCCGCTGCGTCGAGCGCCAGCCCGCGCGGCGCCAGCCATCCCGCGAAGGCCTCGAGATCGTGGCGATACGCGAGCAGCGTGTTCGCGCTCAGGCCCTTCTCCATCCACAGCGCATCGAGGAATTGCTCGATCGCTGCGTCGGCGGCATGTGCGGGCATCGGAAGGTGCAACAAAAAAGGTGGCTTGCGCCACCTTTTCCGCCAGCGACAGTGCCGCTTATTCCGCGCTCGCCTTGGACGTGAGCTTTTCCTTGATGCGCGCTGCCTTGCCGCTCAGTTCGCGCAGGTAGTACAGCTTCGCCTGGCGCACGTCGCCGCGACGCTTGACCTGGATATTGGCAACCGTCGGGCTGTAGGTCTGGAACGTACGCTCCACGCCCACGCCGTGCGAGATCTTGCGCACGGTGAACGCCGAGTTCAGACCCCGGTTGCGCTTGCCGATCACGACGCCTTCGTAGGCCTGCAGACGCTCGCGGTCGCCTTCGACCACGCGCACGTCCACGACCACCGTGTCGCCCGGCGAGAAATCCGGCACGTTCTTGCCCATTTGCTCGGCTTCGAGCTGTCCAATGATAGTGTTCTGCATGACCTGTTCCTCAGTTGATCCAAACCGCGCACTCTGGCGCAGCCCCTTGCCCGTTGCGCAACGCCCCCGGGGCGCTGCCCCTCAATCCTCACCCTTCGCCAGCAGATCCGGCCTGCGCGACCGGGTTCGTGCCGTAGCCTGCTCGTGGCGCCAGGCCCTGATGCGTTCGTGGTTGCCGCTCAGCAGCACCGGCGGCACCCCGCGCCCCTCGAAGACCTCGGGCCGCGTGTAGTGGGGGCAGTCGAGCAGCCCCTCTGCAAACGAATCCTGCGCCGCCGACTCGCCGTGCCCGAGCGCACCCGGCAACAGCCGGATCATCGCATCGAGCAGCACCATCGCCGGCAGCTCGCCACCGCTCAGCACGTAGTCGCCGAGTGAAAGTTCCTCGTCGACCTCGCTCTCGATCACGCGCTCGTCGACGCCCTCGTAGCGGCCCGCAACCAGCGCGAGCGGCCCGCCAGCCGCCAGTTCCTCGACGCGCCGCTGCGTCAGCGGCGCGCCCTGCGGCGACAGGTAGATCACCCGCGCACCCTCGCCCAGCGAGCGCTTCGCGTCGCGGATCGCCGCGCACAGCGGCGGCGCCATCATCAGCATGCCGGGCCCGCCGCCGTAGGGCCGGTCATCGACCGACCTGTGCCGGTCGCTCGCGTAGTCGCGCGGGTTCCAGCAGCGCAGCTCCACGAGCCCCTCGCGGCAGGCCCGCCCCGAGATGCCGTGCCCGGTCAGGGCATCGAACATCTCCGGAAAAATCGTCACCACCGCGACGCGCAACATGACTGTCGTGCCTCGCGGGTCAAAACTCCGGGTCCCAGTCGACCAGCAGCTCGCGCCGCGCGCGGTCCACCGCCAGGATCACCTCGTCAGGGATCCAGGGAATCAGCCGCTCGCGCTGATCGAGGCTGCCGTCGCAGGCACGCACCACCAGCACGTCATTGGCCCCGGTCTCCATCAGGTGGTCGAGGCGACCCAGCAGCACCGTGGTGCCGTCTGCCAGCCGCGCCCGCACCTGCAACCCCTCGAGCTCGTTCCAGTAAAACTCGCCGTCGTCCAGTTCCGGCAGTGCCGCCCGCGGCACCGCGATCTCGGCCTGCAGGAACTGCTGCGCCTGGTCGCGGTCGTCGCAGCCCGGCAGGTGCACCACGATGCCCTTGCCCTGGCGGCGCCCGGCGTCGATCTCGCGGACGTCCCAGCCCGTCGCGGTCTTCAGGTGCCACGCCGGGTAATCGAGTATTCCCTCGAGCGGGTCGGTGAAGGACCAGACCTTCAGCCAACCCTTGATGCCATACACCCCGCTGATGCGACCCAGCACCACCAGATCGCTGTCGGCGGGAGTGTTCACGACAGCCTGTCAGGCCGCCTGCGCGCCCTTCCTGGCGCTTTCCTGCACCAGCTGCGCCACGCGGTCGGACAGCTGCGCGCCCTGCTTCACCCAGAAATCGATACGGGCGTGGTCGAGACGCAGGCGCTCTTCCTTGCCGCTGGCGATCGGGTTGAAGAACCCTACGCGCTCGATGAAGCGGCCGTCGCGTGCGCTGCGGCTGTCGGTCACCGTGACCTGATAGAACGGACGCTTCTTGGCGCCTACACGTGAAAGTCTGATCGTTACCATGACAAGGTTCCTGCCGTTGATCCCAGGGGATTCGCCGTTGCCGACGCCAGCCGCCACACGCCGCCGGCCCCACAAAGGGCGAGCATTCTAAGAGAAAGCACTTGTATTTGAAACAGTTGCGGACACCCGCCCCGAGGTATGCGGATTTTTACCGCCGCGGGAATCCCCCGCCGGGTGGCATCATGCCCCCGAGCCCGCGCATCATGTTCTGCATCGCGCTCTTGTTGCCGAGCTTCTTCATCATCTTCTGCATCTGCTTGTGCTGCTTCAACAGGCGGTTGAGGTCCTGGATCGTGGTGCCGGAGCCTTCGGTGATGCGGCGCTTGCGCGATCCGTTCAGCATGTCCGGGTCACCGCGCTCCTTCGGCGTCATCGAATTGATGATCGCCTCCATGCGCACGAACATCTTCGTATCGACCTTCTGCTGCGCCATCTGCGCCAGCCCGCCCATGCCCGGCAGCTTGTCGAGCATGCTGCTGATGCCGCCCATGTCGCGCATCTGCTGCAGCTGGTCGCGAAAATCCTCGAGATCGAAGCCCTTGCCTTTCTTTATTTTCCTGGCGAGCTTCTCGGCCTTGTCGCGGTCGAGCTTGCGCTCGGCCTCCTCGATCAGCGACAGGATGTCGCCCATGCCGAGGATGCGCGAGGCGATCCGGTCGGGGTAGAAGGGTTCCAGCGCATCGGTCTTCTCGCCAACGCCGAGGAACTTGATCGGCTTGCCGGTGATCGCGCGCACCGACAGCGCCGCGCCGCCGCGCGAATCGGCGTCCGCCTTGGACAGGATCACGCCGGTCAGTGGCAGCGCCTCGTTGAAGGCGCGCGCGGTCTGCGCCGCGTCCTGGCCGGTCATCGCGTCGACCACGAACAGCGTCTCGACCGGCTTGACGGCCGCGTGCAGGTCGCGGATCTCCTGCATCATCGCCGCGTCGATCGCGAGCCGGCCGGCGGTGTCGACGATCAGCACGTCGGCGAACTGGATGCGCGCGGTCTGCAACGCGCCCTGCGCGATGTCCAGCGGACGCTGGCCCTCGTGGCTCGGCACGAAACCGACGCCGACGCTCTCGGCCAGCGTCTCGAGCTGGCGGATCGCCGCCGGGCGGTAGACGTCGGCGCTGACCATCAGCACCTTCTTGCCCTTTTCCTTCAGCCAGCGCGCGAGCTTCGCCGCGCTGGTGGTCTTGCCGCTGCCCTGCAGGCCGGCCATCAGGATCACCGCGGGCGGCTGCGTGGCCAGGTCGAGCGTCTCGTTGGCAGTGCCCATCGCACGCTCGAGCTCGAGCTGCACGATCCGCAGGAAGGCCTGGCCAGGGCTCAGGCTCTTCATCACCTCCTGCCCGACCGCGCGCTCGCGCACCTGGTCGATGAAGTCCTTGACCACCGGCAACGCGACATCCGCCTCGAGCAGCGCCTGGCGCACCTCGCGCAGCGTGTCCTTGATGTTGTCCTCGCTCAGGGTCGCCTTGCCGGCAACCCGGCGCAGGGTCTCTGAAAGGCGCTCACTCAGGGTGTCGAACATGCTGCAGATCCGTTGTCCCGCCACGGGCGGCGCTGAAAAACAGCGCGCGAGTATACCCGAGCGAGTCGGGCGCATGAAGCGCGCGGGGTGACGCCCGCGGCGGCGCTCGCTAGACTACCGGCTCCCCGGGGCCCTGGATCCCGGCCCACCACTGGATGCCGACGCCGCGTGCTTTCGATGACCACGGTTCTCTCCGGACTCGCCGCCTGCCTCTTTTACCTGGCCAGCCTCGCATCGCACCTGTTCGCCCTGCACGAGGGCCGCGCACAGCAGCGCTCGCTGCGCCTGGCGATGCTGCTGGCGCTGCCCGCAC
>JAKJFB010000589.1 GCA_022705125.1 Pseudomonadota bacterium | reverse complement strand
CGGGCGAGGCGTGCCGAACGCCGCCGCACCGCGGCCGCAGGTGGAGAGGAGACGATGGTCGATAACACGATGCGTGCCGCGCAGGCGGCGGTGGTCGAGTCGCTGCGCAGGCAGTTTTCCGCCTCCGGCCAGGTGCCCGACGCGGGCCTGCCGGTGCCGGTGCTGCGCTCCTGGGCGCGCTGCCAGCGCCTGGGATTGGACATGGGCGAGCGCGTGCGCCCGCCCAGCACCACGCGGGGCGACCTGATGGTGGCGCGCGAGCGCAGCGCGGCCCTGCTCGCGCACGCCAGCGGCGTCATGGAGCACCTGCACGAACAGATCCGTTCCTCGGGCAGCATGGTGCTGCTCGCCGACGCCAGCGGGATGATCCTGCACGGCATCGGCGACCCCGCCTTCGTCGACCGCGCCAACCGCGTCGCGCTGCAGGCGGGCGCGAACTGGAGCGAATGCGAGCGCGGCACCAACGCGATCGGCGCCACCCTGATCGAGCGTGCGCCGGTCGAGGTGCTCGGCGCCGAGCACTACCTCGACTGCAACGGCGTGCTCACCTGCAGCGCGGCGCCGATCTTCGACTGGCGCGGCGAACTGCTCGGCGCGCTGGATATCTCGGGCGACCACCGCAGCCATCAGCCCCATACGCTCGGGCTCGCGCGCATGGGGGTGCGCCTGGTCGAGCGCCGCTTGTTCGAGAGCGAACACGCGCGCCATGCGCTGCTCTCCTTCCATCCGCGTCCCGAGGGCGTCGGCGGCCTGCAGGAGGGTCTGCTGGCGATCGATGCGGATGGCGAGATCGTCGCCGCCGACCGCCAGGCGCGCGCGCTGCTCGGCGTCGACGAGCGCCGGCTCGCGGGCCTGGGGAATTTCTCCAGCCTGTTCCGTGGCGGCTTCGGCACGCTGATCGGGCGCGCGGCGCGCGATCCGGCCGCGCTGGTCGAACTCGAGTTGCGTTCGGGCGCACGCATCCACGCGCGCCTGCGGCTGAGCCCGGCCTGGCAGGCCGGCGCGCAGTCGGCCCCGGCCGGCACGGCCCGCGTTGCCGCCGCCCCCGATCCCTCGCGCTCGGCGCGCCACAGGACCACTCTGGAGACCCTGTCCACCGGCGACCCCGCGCTGCAGTTCGTGCTCGACCGCTGCGCGCGCATCGTCGGGCGCAGCATCCCGATCCTGATCCAGGGCGAGTCCGGCACCGGCAAGGAACTCCTCGCGCGCGCCTGCCACAACAGCGGTCCGCGCGCGGACGGCCCCTTCGTCGCGGTCAACTGCGCGGCCATCCCCGAGAACCTGATCGAGTCCGAGCTCTTCGGCTACGTCGGCGGCGCCTTCACCGGCGCGCGCAAGGAGGGGGCGATCGGCCGCATCCAGCAGGCCCATGGCGGCACGCTCTTCCTCGACGAGATCGGCGACATGCCGCTGGCGATGCAGGCGCGGCTGCTGCGCGTGCTGCAGGAGCGCTGCGTGCAGCCGGTGGGCGCGGGCTCCGCGGTACCGGTCGATATCGCGCTGCTGTGCGCGACCCACCGCCAGCTCGGCGAGCAGGTCAAGGCCGGGCGCTTCCGCGAGGATCTCTACTACCGGGTCAACGGCCTCGGCGTGCAGTTGCCGCCACTGCGCGCGCGCAGCGACCTGCAGCGCATCGTGCGCCGCCTGCTCGACGGCAGCAGCCACCACCCCGAGCCCGCGCGCGTCGACGTCGCGCCGGAGACGATGGCGATCCTCGCGGCCTACCCCTGGCCGGGGAACATCCGCCAGCTGCAGAACGTGCTCGAGGTCGCGCTCGCGTTGCTCGACGAGGGCGAGACGCGCATCCTGCCGGTGCATCTGCCCGAGGAAGTGCTGCAGGCGGTCGGCGATGCGCCGGCGCTCGCCCCGTCGGCAGGGGCCGAACGCGGCGAGCCGCGTTCCGCGCGGCCCGCCGACGATCCCGACCCGCTGCCGCTACCGCTGCGGCGCGCGCGCGCGCTCGACGACGACGCCATCCGCGCCGCGATCGAGCGCTTCGACGGCAACCTCTCCGCCGCCGCCCGTCACCTCGGCGTCGCGCGCAACACGCTCTATCGGCGGATGGGACGGCCGTTCTGAGCGGCGTATTGCGCGCGGTGCAGGGTGCGCGGTCGATCGCGACTTGCGTCGCTCCTACGGCACCGCAAGTGCGGG
>JAKJFB010000588.1 GCA_022705125.1 Pseudomonadota bacterium | reverse complement strand
GGAGTTCCGTTGGCTCGAGCCGGTAGCGCCCCGCGGCATCGCGGCGGAACTCCAGCCGGCGCGTGATGCAGGCCGGCATTTCCTCGGCCTCGTGGCTCACGTAGAGGATCTGCGTGTTCGTCTCGTGGCCGATGCGCTCGATGAGTTCCAGCACGCGGCGGCGGTTCGCCTCGTCGAGACCCGAGCACGGCTCGTCGAGGATCAGGATCGGGGGGTTCTTCACCATCGCGCGCGCGACCAGCATCATGCGCTGCTCGCCGAAGGACAGCGCGTCGAAGCGCTCGCCCGCACGTGCCGACAGCCCCAGTACCGCCAGCCATTCGCGCGCCAGCCGCGCCTGCTGCGGACCGCAGGTGTCGTAGAGGCCCAGTGTGTCGAAGAAGCCGCTGGCCACCACGTCGAAGGCGCGCGTGCGCGCCGGGTAGGACAGGTGCAGCTGGTTGCTGACGATGCCGAAGCGCCGCTTGATCTCCCATACCGACTCGCCGCTGCCGCGCAGGCGGCCGAAGAGCTTCACGTGCTGGCCGTAGGCGCGCGGGTTGTCGCCGCAGATCAGCGCCAGCAGCGTCGACTTGCCGCAGCCGTTCGGCCCCGCGATGCACAGGTGCTCGCCCGGCGCGAGGCGCAGGCTGACGCCGTCCAGCACCTCGTGCTCGCCGTAGTGCGCGTGCACGTCCTCCAGCTCGATCAGCGCGCCGGCACAGGGCCGGGCGGGCGCGGCATCGGGCGCCGCCGGCAGCGGCACCGGCGCGCAGCTCGCGCCGGGGCCGAACAGGCGCTGTGACGCGTCGCCCTCGAGCACGGCCTCGCGCGGCCCGCGGTCCAGTACCTGCCCGTGGTCGAGCAGCAGCACGTGGCTGATGCCGGGCGCGATGTCCTGCGGCCGGCGCGTCAGCAACAGAATGTGCGTGGGCCCGCCGAGCAACTCGTCGACCAGCGCGCGCAGGACCTGCCGCGAGGCGCGGTCGACGCCTTCGTAGGGGTTGTCCAGCACCATCAGGCGTGGCTCCATCAGCAGGGCGCGGGCGAACAGCGTGCGGCGGGTCTCGCCGCTCGAGAGGAAGCGGATGCCGCGCTCCATCAGCGCCTCGATGCCGAGCATCGCGGCGATCTCCTCGACGCGTTCCGGGCGGCGCGCCGCCGCTGCGAGCAGCGCGCGCACGGTGGTGCCGGCGTCGACGGCGTTCTCCAGGTAATCGCTGATGTCGTGGCGCGCGTCGGCGGCGCACAGCTCGCGCTGCGCCTCGAACGAGACCCAGGCGATCCGCGCCGGCGTTAGGTCGGCGGCGAGCGTGAGCTCGCCGCTCGCCGGATGCAGTGCGCGGGCGATCAGTTGCGCCAGCACCGTCTTGCCGGCGCCGTTCGGGCCGAGCACGGCCCACTGCTCGCCCGGCGCGGCGCTCCAGTCGAGGCCGCGCAGGAACAGTTTGCCGTGCAGGCGCACGGAAACGTCGCGAAAGCGCAACCAGGATGAGACCGGGGCGGTGTGGTGCTGCTGCATGCGGTGAAAATCCCTCGTGGATCGGCTATTGTCCGGTCTCGTCGCCGAAGAGCAAGCGCGACGATCGCAGCGGTAGATCCAGATGGCCGGTAAACAGCAGGAAAACAGTGTGAGCCCCGCGCTGCGCGACATCGGCGCGGCGGTGCAATTGCTGGCGGAACACCGCCCGCGGCGCAAGCTGGTGCGCCGTATCCTGGCGCGCTCCGCGGTGGGTCTCTATCTCAGCGATCACTTGCCCGGCGCGCTCTCGGTGCTGATGATCAAGCGTGCCGAGCGCGAGGGCGACCCCTGGTCCGGGCACATGGCCTTCCCGGGCGGGCGCAAGGACCGCGGCGACCGCAACACGCTGGCGACCGCCAAGCGCGAGACGCTGGAAGAGGTGGCGCTGGATGCC
Organism: Pseudomonadota bacterium; assembly: GCA_022705125.1. The sequence goes on along the minus strand of JAKJFB010000588.1, from coordinate 262 downwards.
GATCGCCATGCCCGCCTCCTCGGCAGGCTTTCCGACATCGCCACGCAGCCGGGCCTGCGCGGCGCCCCGATGATCATCACGCCCTACGTGTTCCAGTTGCATTCGCTGCCGCCGCTCGTGCCCAACCACGAGGTGGCCGGCCTGGTGTGGGTGCCGCTGCCGTTCCTGGCCGATCGCGCCAACCGTGAAAAGATGCGCTTGGCACCGAACGGGGTGCCGATCGAGCTGCCGTGCTACATGTTCGGCGAGCACCGGATCTGGG
>JAKJFB010000587.1 GCA_022705125.1 Pseudomonadota bacterium | reverse complement strand
CCTTGACCGGCACGATGAACCCACCCTGCCCGTCCGTCGATGGGCCTCCGCTCGTCCAGCGGTAGCGGAACCCCATTTCATTGTTTGCGGTCGTGGTCGTGGTGATGCGGTAGTTTGTGCCCCCAGGGAAGGCATCCGACCCTGTGTATTCAACAACCGTGCCGCCAGAACCAAGTTGCGTATACGCGCCGCCACTGTAGGACAGCACACGTGCCGACGACCTGATGCGCTGTACCCCGAGCGCACGCTGCTGGCGCACTAGTCGTCCATCCGGCCCCACCAGCCCCACCGCGTTGCCGGCGGCGTCGGTAGCCCAGCGCGCTAGTGAATTTCCGACTGGCGGCACGCTCCACCCCGATCCCGTCAGCGTCGCCCGCGCCCCTGGTGCGCTCATGTCATCAGCCCTCGATGTCTGCGCTCGGCGCGTCCTCGACGCCGTTCGCTCGGTTGATCTGCCGCAGGATGTAGTCGAGCACCTGGCGCCGGCCGGCGTACTCGATGAGCGCGACCGCGCGCTCCAGGCCCGTGCCCGCGGGCTCGCGTGCGAAGACGCTCACCAGGTGGTCGAGCACCGCCTCGCCGCGCTTGTCCGCCTCGAAGACGTCGGCGAAGAGCTGCGCGAGCTGCTCGGGCGTGCGCTGCGGCCTCACGCTGCCGCCCTGCCCTGCTTGAGCATCGCCATCTGCATCTCCTGGCCCTGCTGCTGCTGCACGGCCTGCTCCTGCGCCTGCGAGCGCTGCTCACGCAGGGCCGCCACGACCTTCTCGTCGCGCAGGATCTTGACCGGCACGCCGCGCGCCTCGGCCAGCTCGTGGATCGCCTTGTCGTCGTCCAGCGTGTCCCAGACCGACGGGTCGGCCTTCGCCGCTGCGATCGAGCCCACGCTCGCGTAGAGCGACTCGATCGCGGTCGCGCTCTCCAGCTTCTGCGCGCGCGCGAGCGGCGAGACGTAGCGGATGCTGTACTGCCGCTGCACCATCGTCGGCGGCACCTGCCCGAGCGCGCCGGCCCGCAGCGCCAGGCCGAAGCAGCGCTCGATCATCGGCGAGAGGTACTCGCTCTGCAGGCGGTTGAAGCGCGGCCCCAGCAGTTGCCGGATGAGCTGCACGCGCACGTGCACCTCATAGGCGGTCATCTGGGGCTTGTCCTGCGGCTGCAGCTGGTCGGCCATCAGGACGCGCCGGATCTGGGCCTGGAGCTGCGCCTTCTCGGTCCAGGCGACGTTGAAGTCCGAGCCGGTGAGAAGCGGCTTGATCGAGTCGACGTTCGCCGCCGCGATCACCTTGCGCGGGCCGACCTTCACCGCGCGCGGGTTCAGCACGCCGTCGTCGGTGGCGACCCACATGCCTGCGACCGCGAGGTCGGTGGCCGCAAGCTCGTTCGCGCACAGCGTGTTCAGCGTCTTGACGTTCGGCAGCGCGTCCGAGTACGGCCCGGTCGCGTAGTCCGTGTCGGGGATCAGCATCCAGCGCGGCACGACCACCGGGAACTCGTGGTAGCCGCCCTCGCGCAGCACGCGCTTGGTCGAGGTCTCGACGTGCCAGGACGCGAAGGGCAGCTGCGCCGAGCGGCGCGAGCCCGGCACGTGCATGCGCCGCGGCTCGATCGCGTGCACGAGGTCGACCCGCTCGTCGAACTTCTCCTCGGCGTACTTCGCGCGCACCTGGTCGGAGACGGCGGCGAGCCCGTACTCGGCGACGCACTGCTCCACCGAGAGCTGGAAGGGCCGGTAGATCGTGCCGACGCGCCCGCCCTTCGTCGAGCTGGCGATGAAGCACGAGGAGATCGGCCACAGCTCGAAGGCGAAGCCGCCCTCGGGCGCCTCGTCGATGTAGAGCGCGAACCACCCGGCCGGCACGAAGTCCATCATCGCCTCGACCGCGCACTGGTCGAAGTTCGACTGGTGGATCAGCTTCCAGAGCCGCGTGGCGGTTTCGGACAGCCAGCGATCCTCCGTCTCGCGATCGTCGCCGGTGTCCAGCTCGAACCACTGCGCATTCGCCGGCGTGAGGCCGGACACCAGGCCGGCGGCGAGCGTGTTCGCCGCCTCGGGCCCGGTCGAGTCGAGGAGCTTGGCCTTCTTCGACTGCGTGTCCTGGGCGGTGGCGAGCGTGCCGCCCAGCCCGTGCGCGCGCTGCGGGAAGGAGTAGTCGAAGCACTC
>JAKJFB010000586.1 GCA_022705125.1 Pseudomonadota bacterium | reverse complement strand
GATGACGGGCTTTTTTGTTGCTGCGTCGAACGCGACAATGCAACGCTGCCCCGATGGCGAAATCGGTAGACGCAGGGGACTTAAAATCCCCCGGCCACAAGCCATGCCGGTTCGAGTCCGGCTCGGGGCACCATCCTTGCTGACGAACTTCAGCGTTCGCCGTGACGAAGCCAGAGCTGGGCCTGGTTCTCGTCGTAGAACACGCGAGCGGTGAGGCCGGCTTCCAGCGCGTGCAGCTCGCAGTATTCGAGCTGCTCCAGACCATTCGGCTTAACGTGGGCGATGCGCACCGACTCCAGCCCGGTGCCGACCAGCGTCGCCACCAGCGCCTGCCATTCGTCGGCGGACAGCGCATCACCGGAGGTGCGGTCGATCAGCAGCAGGTTGTGCGGATGGCGCAGCTTCGCCTCGGACACGATGGCGCGCCAGTAGGCGACGGTGTTCGCGTAGGTCGATTCACCCGATACCTCGACCCGGATACCGTCCGGGATCGGCGAGATCTGGATGCGCAGCGCATCGGCATTCGCGGCGGCGGCCGATGACGGGGACATCGAAGCAGGCACCGGGTCGTGGGTCGATACGGGCACGGTCGGCTCGCGGCGGACGAAGACGGTTCAAAGCGTATCAGGCAGGCGACCGTACGGGCAGGCGCCGGACATCGACCGATGCCGCCAGCGCCGACCTCGGTTAGCCTGCACGGTCTGGATTCCGGCACGAGGCGAGGGCATGGACGGCACGGACGCATTCATCGCGAAATGGCAGGGCGTGGCCGCCTCGGAGTTGTCGACCTCGCAGAGTTTCCTGATCGACCTGTGCGAACTGCTCGGCGTTGAGCGCCCGCACGCAACGCCGGAACAGGACTACATGTTCGAGCGGCCGATCACCTTCCGCCACGGCGACGGCAGCACCAGCGCCGGCCGCATCGACCTGTACCGGCGCGGCTGCTTCGTCCTCGAATCGAAGAAGCTGCGCGGCATCGCGCCCGGCAAGGGCTTCGACGACGCCTTGCTGCGCGCGCGTTCGCAGGCGGAAGCCTATGCACGCGCATTGCCGGCGGGCGAGGGGCGACCGCCGTTCGTGGTCGTGGTCGATGTCGGCCAGCGCATCGAACTGTACGCCGAGTTCTCGCGCTCGGGTGCGACCTACACGCCGTTCCCGGACCCGCGCTCGCACCGCATCGCGCTCGCCGACCTGGCGAAGCCGGAACTGCGCGAGCGCCTGCGCCGCGTCTTCACCGATCCGCTGTCGCTCGACCCGAGTCGCGAATCCGCCCGTGTCACGCGCGAGATCGCGGCCCGGCTGGCGGAGCTCGCGAAGTCGCTGGAGCAGGGCGGGCGGGCGCCGGAAGCGGTGGCGCAGTTCCTGATGCGCTGCCTGTTCACGATGTTCGCCGAGGACGTGCGCCTGCTGCCCGCGGACAGTTTCCGCAACCTGCTGGCGACGCATCGCGAGCGCCCGGACGTGGCGATGCGCATGCTGGCGCAGTTGTGGCGCGACATGGATGCCGGCGGGTTCTCGGCGGTGCTGGCGAACGAGGTGCTGCGCTTCAACGGCAAGCTGTTCAAGGCGCCGGACACGCTGCCGCTGGATGCGGCCCAGCTCGACCTGCTGATCGAGGCGGCGCGGGCCGACTGGAAACACGTCGAGCCGGCGATTTTCGGCACCCTGCTGGAGCGTGCGCTCAGCACCGGCGATCGCCACAAGCTGGGCGCGCACTACACGCCGCGTGCCTATGTCGAACGCCTGGTGTTGCCGACGGTGATCGAGCCGCTGCGCGCGGACTGGACCACCGCGCAGGCCGCCGCGCTGACCCTGCTGGCGGCCGAGGACAAGCACGCCGAAGCGGTCGCGGAGCTGCGCCGTTTCCATCATCGCCTGTGCAGCGTGCGCGTGCTCGACCCGGCCTGCGGCAGCGGCAACTTCCTGTACGTGACGCTGGAACACCTGAAGCGCCTGGAAGGCGAGGTGCTGAATGCGCTGGACGAACTCGGCTTCCGCCAGACCGGCCTGGCGCTGGGCGGCGAACGCGCGGATGCGCTCGGCGGCGAGACGGTGGATCCGCACAACCTGCTCGGCATCGAACTGAATCCGCGGGCGGCGGCGATCGCGGAGGTGGTGTTGTGGATCGGCTACCTGCAATGGCACTTCCGCACGCGCGGCGACG
>JAKJFB010000585.1 GCA_022705125.1 Pseudomonadota bacterium | reverse complement strand
CCGCCAGGCCTTCCTGTGGGGGCGGCACGCGGCGCACGATCTGCGCGCGGTGCTGGCCGCAGCGGGGCTGGATGCCGCCGTCATGCCTGCCAAACCCGGGCTGGAGGAGGTCATCGCCACGCGCGCCGCGTTCCTGCGCGATTACCAGGACGAGGCGTGGGAGGCGCGCTACCGCGCGCTGGTCGAGAAGACGCGGGCCGCGGAACAGGCGCTGGGCGCGGCGCATGGTTTCGCGCTGAGCGATGCCGTGGCGCGCTCGCTGTTCAGGCTGATGAGCTACAAGGACGAGTACGAGGTCGCACGCCTGTACACCGAGGGCAGCTTCCAGCGTGCGCTCGCGCAACAGTTCGAGGGCGATTACACGCTGAAATTCCATCTCGCGCCGCCGCTCGTGGCGAGGTGCGATCCGGTGAGCGGGCACCCGCGCAAGCAGGAATTCGGGCCGGCGATGCTGAAGGTGTTCGGCGTGCTCGCGAAGTTCAGGCGCCTGCGCGGCACGCGGCTCGACATCTTCGGGCGCAGCGCCGAGCGGCGACTCGAGCGCGCGCTGATCGGCGAATACGAAGCTCGCATCGAGGGCTTGCTGGCACGTCTCGATGCGGACAACCACGCCGCCATCGTCGAGATCGCCGCGCTGGCGCAGACGATGCGCGGATTCGGCCACGTAAAGGAACGCAACATCGCGTTGGCGCGCCAGCGCGAGAAGCTTCTGCTCGATCGCCTCGGCGGCATTGCACAGGTGGTCGATCAGGGCCGCAATGGCCTTGGCTCCTAGCCCAGGGTCGTGTCGAGCACCATCATGATCGCGAAGCCGACCATCAGTCCCAGGGTCGCCGGGGTCTGGTGGCCGTTGCGGTGCGTCTCGGGTATCACTTCGTGCGACACGACGAAGAGCATCGCGCCCGCGGCCAGTCCTAGACCCAGCGGATAGGCGAGCGGCATGCCCGTGGCAAGCCCGATGCCGAGCAGGGCGCCCACGGGCTCCAGCGCACCGCTCAACGCGGCCACGGCCACGGCCAGCCCCGGTGCGAAACCGGCTCCGCGCAGCGCGAGCGCCACGGCGAGTCCTTCCGGGATGTCCTGCAGCGCGATCGCCGTGGTGAGCGGCAGGCCAGCTGCCATGTCGGCCTGGGCAAAACTGACCCCGATCGCCATTCCCTCCGGCAGGTTGTGCAGCGCGATCGCGAACACGAACAACCAGATGCGCCCGCAGCGCTCGTGGCCCGGCCCGCAGGGGCCGGTCTTGTCGTGCTCGTGCGGCGTGAACTCGTCCAGCCCCAGCATCAGCAGCACACCGAGCGCCATGCCGAGTACCACCACGCCTGCACCCAGCGGCCGGCTGGCGAGGATCCCGGCGCCGGCTTCCAGTCCCGGTAGCAACAGCGAGAACGCGCTCGCGGCGAGCATCATGCCGGCCGCGAGCCCCATCAGGCTGTCCTCGATGCGCTGGGGCAGGCCGCGCAGCGCCAGTGCGGGCAGCGCACCGAGCGTGGTGGTTGCGAAGCCCGCCGCGCCGCCCAGCAGCGCCAGCCGCAGCCCCGGTGCGGCCTCGCCGCCGAGCACCTGCGCGATGCTTTGCGCCAGCAGCGCCAGCACGGCCACGAGCGCGCAACCCAGCCCGAGTGCCGCGAGCGAGTGCTCGCGCAGGTGGCCGCGCAGCAGTTCCGCCCAACCGGGCTCGCGGGAAGCAATTTCCGTCGTCATCTGCGGTTCACCTCATCCCGATCATCAATCGGTGCCGGTCGGGGAGCGCTCCGCGGCGAAGCGGCGCCGCACCCGCACGTAGAACAGCGGCACGAAGAAGATCGCGAGCACGGTGGCCGAGATCATGCCGCCGACCACGCCGGTGCCGATCGCGTTTTGCGCACCCGAGCCGGCACCATCGGCGGTGGCGAGCGGCAGCACGCCGCAGACGAAAGCCAGCGAGGTCATGATGATCGGGCGCAGCCGCAGGCGGCAGGCTTCCAGCGTGGCCTCGACCAGGCCCGCGCCGTGTTCCTGGCGGGTCTTGGCGAACTCCACGATCAGGATCGCGTTTTTCGCCGACAGGCCGATCGTGGTCAGCAGCGCGACCTGGAAATACACGTCGTTGGCCTTGCCGGCGAGCGTCGCGGCGAGCACGGCGCCGAACACACCGAGCGGTACCACCAGCATGATCGCGAAGG
>JAKJFB010000584.1 GCA_022705125.1 Pseudomonadota bacterium | reverse complement strand
ACGATAGTGGCGGGCGGGGCGCTGTCGCACAGCCCGCTGATGAATCTCGACGTGCCCGAAGGCGAGCGGGAGTCCGTCGCGGCCTTTCGCGACGCGGCCCGTGCACTCGGCGAGCGCATCCGTGCCGCGCGCCCCGACGTCGTCGTGGTCTGCGCGCAGGATCACTTCCGCAGCGTCTACTACAACAACATGCCGGCTTTCCTGATCGGTACGGGCGATGTCACGCGCCTCGGCGACTGGCATGGGCCCGCCGGTCCGCTCCCCGTGCACCCGGAACTGGCGCGCTACCTCGCGCGCGGGCTATTTGCGCGCGGATTCGAGCCCTCGCTTTCCTACGACCTGAAGGTCGATCACGGCACGGCGCAGGTGCTGGAGCTGCTCGGGCTGGAAGACGTGCCGGTGATCCCCGTGCTGGTGAACGCCGCAGCGCCGCCGCTGCCAACGCCGGCGCGCTGCTATGACTTCGGGCGTGCGCTCGGCGCGGCGGTGGAGTCGTATCCCGGGGCCCTGCGCGTCGCGGTGGTGGGCTCGGGCGGGCTGTCACATGCGCCGCTCAAGGTCGCAATCGAGACCGAGCAGGACCCCGTGCAGCGAGAATTCTTCATCCACGGGCGGCAGGCGCCGGGCATGAACGACGAGGTGCGCATTGGGCGGATCCTTGGCCGCATCGACGATCTCGCGGCCGCGATCCGTCCCGAGTGGGACCGCATGGTACTCGCGCGCTTCGCGGCAGGCGAGGCCGCAGCGCTCGCCATGGAGCTCGATGCCGATGCGATCGAGGCCGGCGGCGGCAGCGGCGGTCAGGAGCTGCGCTCCTGGCTCGCGATGCTGGGCGCCTTGCAGCACGCTGACTGCAGCGGTCAGGTTCCTGGTCACCGGCATGGCCGCGATCGCCGCGGATTGCGCCGCGGGGAGTACGCACTGATGGAACTGGGACTCGAGAACAAGCTCGCATTGGTCACCGGTGGCAGCCGCGGCATCGGCCGCGCCGTCGTGGAGATGCTTGCCGACGAAGGCTGTGACGTGATCGTCGTGTCGCGCAACGCCGAGGACGACGCGACGCTCGCCGCGAGCGCTGCCCGCACGGGGCGGCGGCTCGTGCCGGTCTCCGCGGATCTCGGCACGCTCGAGGGCGTGGAAGGCGTCGCGCTGCGCGTGCAGCGCGAATTCGCCCGCCTCGACATCCTCGTGAACAACGCCGGCAGCGCGCGCCGCGCGGATTTCTTCGAGGTGAGCGACGCCGACTGGCAGGGCGGTTTTGCGCTGAAGTTCTTCGGCTACGTGCGCATGACGCGTGCCTTCTGGCCCATGCTGAAGGCATCCCGCGGATCGCTGGTGAACATCGCCGGCGTCTCGGCGCACACGCCCGAGGCGGTGTATACAATCGCGGCATCCGCGAATGCCGGCCTGCTTGCCTTCACCAAGAGCATGGCCGCGGTCGGCGATCGCGACGGCGTCAGGGTCAATGCGGTGAACCCCGGGCAGATCGAGACCGATCGCCTGAGCGGCGTGCTGCGGAACATGGGCATGCCTGAGGATCAGGCGCGCGCCCGCCTGCTGGAGCAGCTGGGGGCGCAGCGCTTCGGCAAGCCGCAGGACGTGGCCGCGATGGTGGCGTTCCTGGTCAGCAAGCAGGCCGACTACGTGCATGGTGCGCTGATCGACGTGGACGGCGGACGCACGCGCGGGCTCTGAGCCGCGGCGCCCGAACCCGAGTGACCGAGCTGGCGAAGGGGGAGACCCGGATGGCGGTGACGAATGTGAGGGCGAGCACGCTCGCCGAGTTCGACACGATACTGGATCAGCGCCACATGCGCGGCCAGTGGCAATACGACGCGCAACTCGAGCTCATCCGCAAGGACGGCCCGCTGCCGGCCGGCATGCCGTACCTGTGGAGCTGGGAATCGATGCGCTCCAGCCTGTTCGAGCTGAGCGAACTGATGGGCGAGACCAACACTGCGCGCCGCAACATTTCGTTCATCAACCCGGACCCGCGCACCAACGGCACCTCGCACACGCTGGTGATGGGCATGCAGCTGGTTTTTCCCGGCGAGATCGCCTGGGCGCACCGGCACTCGATCAACGCGCTACGTTTCGTGGTCGACGGCAGTCCTGACCTTTACACCGTGGTCGACGGCGAGAAGTGTGCGATGGAGACATTCGACC
>JAKJFB010000583.1:246-2171 GCA_022705125.1 Pseudomonadota bacterium | reverse complement strand
GCTCGGCCGCCGGCAATTCATCAAGGAAGCGACTGGGCACGACGCGCTGGGTTTCGCCGTAGCGCCGCGCATGACGCGAATAGCTCAGGTGCAACAGGCTCTTGGCACGCGTGATACCCACGTACATCAGACGCCGTTCTTCCTCCAACCGGCCTTCGTCGAGGCTGGCCTCGTGCGGCAGCACGCCTTCCTCGACCCCCACCACGAAGACGTACGCGAACTCCAGGCCCTTCGATCCGTGCAGGCTCATCAGCCGCACCGCGTTGCCGGGCTCATCGCGGTCGGCGTGCGTGATCAGCGCCAACTGCGCCGCCAGCGCCCCGGCATCGCCCTTGCCGGCCGCGTCGAACCACTCGGCCAGTTCATCCAGGTTGCCGCGCCGGCGCGCGAACACGGCCTCATCGCGACACTCGGCACGCAGCGCCGCCAGCAAGCCGCTGTCCTCGATCAGGCGGCGGCACAACGCTCCGGCAGGCTCCTGCTCGGCCGCCGAGCGCAGTCGTTTGATGATCTGCACGAAGCCATCGAGTGCTGCCGCGGCCCGTGCCGGCAACTGCTTGAGCACTACGATCCGCGCCGCCGCGCGCGCCAGGCCGGTATTGCCCTGCGCCGCCAACTCGCCAAGCCGGGCCAGCGTCGTGCTTCCCACCTCGCGCTTGGGTGAGGTGACCGCGCGCAGGAAGGCCGCGTCATCATCGGGATTGGCGATCAGGCGCAGCCACGCCAGCGCATCCTTCACCTCCTGCCGCTCCAGGAAGGCGGTACCGCCGCTGAGGTGGTACGGCACGCGCCGCAACTGCAAGGCCTTCTCCAGCGGCCGCGACTGGAAGTTGCCGCGGAACAGGATCGCGAACTCATGCCACGGTGCCTTGTGCTTCTGCGCCAGGAACGCGATTTCGTCCGCCACGCGCTCGGCCTCGTGCTCGGAATCCTTGCACTCGAACACGCGCAGCGGCTCGCCCTCGACGTGTTCGCTCCACAACTGCTTGGGATGCGCGTGCGGATTGTTCGCGATCAGCGCATTCGCCGCACGCAGGATGCGACGCGCGCAGCGGTAATTCTGTTCGAGCTTGATGATGCGCAGGCTCGGGTAGTCTCGCCCGAGCTGCTCGATGTTCTCCGGATTCGCGCCGCGCCAGGCATAGATCGACTGGTCGTCGTCACCCACGCAGGTAAAGGCACCGCGCGGCCCGGCCAGCAGGCTCAGCAGGCGCGCCTGCGCCGTGTTGGTGTCCTGGTATTCGTCCACCAGCAGGTAGCGCAAACGTTCGCGCCAGGCGATGCGCAGATCGTCACGCGCGTCCAGCAAGGCCACCGGCAAGCGGATCAGGTCGTCGAAGTCGACCGCATTGAATGCCGCTATGCGGCGCTGATACTCCGCGTACTTCTCCGCCGCGTCGCGCTCGCGCGCGCTTTGCGCCCGTTCGGCCGCGACCTCCGGCGAAAGGCCTTCGTTCTTGGCACGCGAGATCAACTCACGCAGCGCATAGAGTGCGTCTGGCTTCGCACCCTTGGGCAACAGCTCCTTCAGCACGCCGGAGCTGTCGTCGCTGTCGAACACAGAGAAGCCGCGGCGCAAGCCGGCCGCCTCATGTTCCATCTGCAGGAACTTCAGTCCCAGCGCATGGAAGGTGCAGACGGTCAGGCCTTCGCCCGCGTTGCCCTTGAGCAGCTTGCCGGCGCGCTCGCGCATCTCGCGCGCGGCCTTGTTGGTGAAGGTGATGGCCGCGATCTTGCTCGCGGGAAGGTGTTTCTTCCCTACCAGATACGCGATCTTCTCGGTGATGACGCGGGTCTTGCCGGAGCCGGCACCGGCCAGGATCAGTGCGTGCTCGGCCGGCAAGGTGACGGCGCTGCGCTGCTCCGGGTTGAGATGCTGTAAGAGGGGGGAATCCGGCGCGACTTCTGGGAACATGCGAGGATTG
>JAKJFB010000583.1:0-236 GCA_022705125.1 Pseudomonadota bacterium | reverse complement strand
CGATACCGCGCAGACTGGGCCAGTGTCACGCAACATGGCACGCCGGTTGTTTCGGTGCGGCAAGGGTTTGCACGCGCCTGGACCACCTTGATCCGTCAGAAGATGACCCGCTGCGCGCAGCACCCAAGCCGAGCCAGATGACAACCGGAGCCTGTCCATGCGCCTTGCGCTCGTTCTCCTGATCTCCTTCGGCATCTCCTGCGCCGCGCCGGCTGCCCGCGCCGAAGCCCCGGCGC
>JAKJFB010000582.1 GCA_022705125.1 Pseudomonadota bacterium | reverse complement strand
CCGCGCTGCCCAGCAGCGAATCGCGTTCCATGTCGTCGAAACGCATCGTCGAGGATCTCAGCCCGCGCTCGGCATAGGCATCGACATCGATCTCCAGCGCATCGAGCGTCACGAAGGGACCGGCACGCCAGGCCGACGCCGCGCCGAGCAGGTTCACGCCCAGCGTGGCCTGCAGCCCGAGCATGTCCGCATCGGTGTCACCCGACTCGCGCCGCCGCTGCACGCTGCCAACATCGAACGCGCGCTCGATGTCGTCGAGCTCGCTGCGTCCGGCGCTCAGCACCGCATCGGCGAACCAGGCGCCACAGCGGTAGCCGGCGAACAGCGAGCCGGTGAGGCCGGCGCTGTCGAAGCCGCCAACATCGACGTCGGTCTCGCCCTGCTGCGAGCCCAGCGCCGCGCCGAGCAACCAGCGCTCGCCCACGCCCGCGCTGGCGCCGAGGGTGAGGTCCACCGCATCCGAGCTCGCCGCCGGCGTGGACCACGCATCCGCGATGTCGATGTCGCGCCCCTGTACCGCGACGAACAGTTGCGCGGCCTGCGCGCCTTGCGTCCAGCGGTTCTGCGTGAGGTGCTCCTCTACGGTGCGCAGGTAACCGCGCGTGTCGGCGAGCACCGCCTCGGGCAGCAGCGCGGCCAGGCCAGGCGCGCGGATCACGGACTCCATCAGGTCGGCGGCGGCGCGTGCCGCGGCCTGCGTGGGATGCAGCCCGTCCTGGAACACGAACTGGTCCGGATCGCCGCCACTCGCCTTGCCGCGTCCCGCGGGCTCCACGCAGTCGATACCGCCGGCCTCGCCCGCGCTGAAGCAGACCCGCGCCTGGTCGAGATCCGCGGGATAGCCGAAGCCGACCGGATCGGCCAGCACCTCGTCGAACAGGCGCAGCACGTCGACGCGGATGAAGTTGCCGTCGATCGCGTTCAACCGCTCTGCGAAGGCCGCGTTATAGGCGATGGCCGCTGCGGTACGATCGGCCGCCAGCTGTGTGCGGCCGTCGGCGCTCAGGTTGACGGCCTCGGAGAAATTGCCCAGCTTCGGCAGCGTCGGCAGCACGATGTAGCGCGCGCCGGCATCCACCAGCGCCTCAGCGATCGCGGCGCTGACATCGGCGGTCTGCTCAGGGTCATCGACATCGCGGATATCGTTTCCCGCAATCAGCGCGTAGTAGAGCGTGTCCGGTCCCACGGCGAGCGCCCCGGAGGCCACGCGAGCCAGGAAGCCCGGCTGTTCGACGCGAAAGCCGCCCGCCGACACCACCGAGTTGCCGATCACGGAGGCGAGCACTTCCTCCGAGCGGTAACCGCCGACCGCGAAATTGAGGTTGTCCGTTGCCACCGTGTCGGTGCGCGCACCCGTCACCAGCAGCGGCGTCGAGGGATTCATGCGCCCAAGGCCGAGGTCGAGCGCCAGCCATTCCGGCATCGAGAGGCCGCGCAGGCCCGTTGCCGGGTCGATATTGGTGAAGCGCAGCCCCGTGGTGCCACCCAGTTCGAGGTCGGGAAACTGCCCGGAGTCGTCGTAACTGGCGCCGAAGGCGACGACCTGGCCGAATGGCACCCCGGCCGCAGCGGCTGCGCTGGCCAGCGACGCCGCGGCGATCGCCGCCCTGATGAGTCCCCGCATCCCATGCTCCCTGTGTGCGTTGTTCGCGTCCCGCTGCGCAACAATAATTACGACCCGGGCGCGCGAACGGATGAACCGCATCATAGCCACAAGCCGGATGGCGCCACAACGCACGCTGCGCGGCGCGCGGCTGCTGCTGTACCATGCCGCGAAATCCAGGAAGGTAATCGATGCGAAGCCCCACTGCCTGCACCCTCGCCTCATTCCTGTTCGCACAGCGCGCGCTCGCCGAAGCGCCCCGGGGCATCGACCAGCAGATCGCCCAGAGCTTCAAACCCTTTGCCGATGCGGTATCGGGCTTCGTGTTCGCCGCCATCCCGTTCGGTGATCACGCGGTGCCATGGATCCTGTTCTGGCTGATCGTCGCCGGCATCTTCTGCACGCTGTACTTCCGCTTCATCAACCTGCGCGGCATGGCGCAGGGCATGCGCATCATCCGCGGCGACTACGACGCGCCGCATCACCATGGCGACACCAGCCATTTCCAGGCGCTGGCGACCGCGCTCTCGGGCACCGTGGGCCTGGGCAACATCGCGGGTGTTGCGGTCGCGGTGACCGTC
>JAKJFB010000581.1 GCA_022705125.1 Pseudomonadota bacterium | reverse complement strand
ATGCCGAGGAAGCCCGCCGTGAGGAAGAAACCCACCGCGTTGTGGCCGTACCACCACTGCACCATGGCGTCGATGGTGCCGGAATAGGCGGAGTAGGACTTGGTCAGGCTGACCGGCACCGCCGCGCTGTTGACGATGTGCAGCACCGCGATCGTGATGATGTAGGCGCCGAAGAACCAGTTCGCCACGTAGATGTGGGACATCTTGCGCTTCATGATGGTGCCGAAGTAGAGGATCGCGTAGGCCACCCATACCACCGCGATCAGGATGTCGATCGGCCACTCCAGCTCGGCGTATTCCTTGGAGGAGGTGTACCCCAGCGGCAGCGTCACGGCGGCCAGCACGATCACGAGCTGCCAGCCCCAGAAGGTGAACATCGCCAGCCCGGGCATGAACAGCCGCGTCTGGCAGGTGCGCTGCACCACGTGGTAGCTGGTGGCAAACAGCGCGCAGCCGCCGAAGGCGAAGATCACGGCGTTGGTGTGCAGCGGACGCAGGCGCCCGAAGCTGAGCCAGGGCAGGTCGAAGTTCAGCGCCGGATAGGCGAGCTGGGCGGCGATGAGCACGCCGACCAGCATCCCGACGATGCCCCAGACCACGGTCATGATGGCGAATTGCCTGACCACCTTGTAGTTGTACACCGGATGTTCAGTTGCGTCGGGATGAGTCATTGCGCTTTCCAGATAGTGCTGTGGTTCGAGGAGTCCGGCCCCCGGATGGGAGAACCCGCGATAGCGAGAGCGAAACCGTGCCAATTCTCCTTGCCCGCGCGGCCTGCAGGCCATGACTTAGGTCAAGCTTCGCGGGAAGGCGTGACATTCCGGGGAACTTCTGCAGCTTTTGTCACTGCGAGTGGCGTCCGGTTGCCCGACGGTGGCGACCTCGGAGCGGATCTTAGCAAGATTCAGCGGCAATTCATCGCACCGGGAGCGGCGTCATTGCACGAACAATTCCCCTCGTACACTGCGGTTGCTGCGCGCGACGCAACGGGGGAGCCGCAGCGCGCGGCGCTGCGCTACCATCGCGCGGACAACGGGTGCCGGGACGGCGGGGGCGGCGGTGATGCGGAGCGTGATCCTGGATGCGGCGAGCCTGGGCGAGGACGTGGACCTCGGCCCCGTCCTGTCGCTTCCCGGTCCCTGGGAGTGCCACGAGGCGACGCCCGCCGCGGAGGTCGCGCCGCGGATCCGCGATGCCGAGGTGGTGCTCAGCAACAAGGTGCCGCTGGCCGCAGATTCGCTGGCTGGCGCGCGGCGCCTGCGCCTGGTCGTCGTGATGGCCACGGGCACCAACAACGTCGATCTCGCGGCCGCCACGCGCCATGGCATCGCGGTATGCAACGCGCGCGGCTACGCCACCGCCTCGGTGGCACAGCACACGATGCTGCTGCTGCTCGCGCTGGCCCGAAGCCTGCTGCCCGCCGAACGTTCGGCCCGCGACGGTACCTGGAGCCGCAGTCCGTTCTTCTGCGCGCCCGGGCACCCGACGCTGGAACTCGGGGGCCGGCGCATCGGCATCGTGGGCTATGGTGAACTGGGGCGCGAGGTGGCGCGACTGGCGCGCGCCTTCGGCATGCAGGTGGCGCTCGCGGCGTTGCCGGGACGCCGCTACGCGGATGCGCAGGACCATGCGCGCATGCCGCTCGCGCAGATGCTGCCCTGGGCAGACGTGATCAGCCTGCACTGCCCCCTGACCCCGATGACGCGAGGCCTGATCGGCGCACCGGAGCTCGCGCGCATGCGTGCGACGGCGCTGCTGATCAACACCGCGCGCGGCGGTATTGTCGACGAACACGCCCTGCTCGATGCGCTGCGCGCCGGGCGTCTCGGCGGTGCCGCGCTCGATACGCTGGAATGCGAGCCCCCGCGTGCCGATTCGCCGCTGCTCAACGCCGGCTTGCCCAACCTGATCATCACGCCACACGTCGCCTGGGCGAGCCGGGAGGCGCGCCAGCGCCTGGTCGGGCAGGTCGGCGAGATCCTGCGCGAGTATCGCGCCGGGCGATTCATGAACCGTGTCAACTGATGGTGCCGGCCGACTGCGCTCGGGCCCCTCGCGGTGGTGGAACCCCTCCAAAAAGACGCGCATTCCCGGATCTGCCCGATGCGGCATGCGCTCGACCGAGCGGCTGTGCTGCCCGCTGTTGGCTTGCGGGGCCTTGCGCCGCAGGACGCGGCGCGGAGCTACAG
>JAKJFB010000580.1 GCA_022705125.1 Pseudomonadota bacterium | reverse complement strand
GGAGGAGGTCATCGGCATCTGCTCGCTGCTGATCTGGACGCTGATCGTCATCGTCACGCTCAAGTACGTGGTGCTGATCCTGCGGGCCGACAACCGCGGCGAAGGCGGCACCCTGTCGCTGCTGGCGCTGGCCCAGCGCTCCATCGGGCGGCGCACCAGCATCCTCTTCGTCCTCGGCGTCGCGGGGGCGGCGCTGTTCTACGGCGACGCGGCAATCACCCCCGCGATCTCGGTCCTGTCCGCGCTCGAGGGCCTGGAGCTGATCGCCCCGCATTTCCAGAGCTATATCCTGCCCGTCACGGTAGCGATCCTCGTCGGCCTTTTCTGGATCCAGAGCGGCGGCACCGCACGGGTCTCGGTGATGTTCGGGCCGATCACCGTGGTCTGGTTCGTCGTGATGGCGGCGCTCGGCATTGCGCATGCCGGCGACCGCCCGCTGATCTTCCGGGCGTTGAACCCCTGGGAGGCGATCGATTTCCTGATCCTGCACGGCCTCGGCGCGCTGCCGGCGCTGGGGTCGGTGTTCCTCGCCGTCACCGGGGCCGAGGCGCTCTACGCCGACATGGGGCATTTCGGCCGCACGCCGATCCGCACCGCCTGGCTCGGCCTCGTGTTCCCGGCCCTGACCCTCAACTATCTCGGGCAGGGCAGCCTCGTGCTTGCCCACCCGGAGGCCGTTTCGAACCCATTCTTCCTCATGGCCCCCGACTGGGCCCTGCTGCCGCTCGTGCTGCTGGCGACCTGCGCGACGGTCATCGCCAGCCAGGCGGTGATCTCCGGCGCCTATTCGCTGACCGCGCAGGCGGTCCAGCTCGGTCTGCTGCCACGACTGGAGATCCAGCATACCTCCGGCCAGCAGGTCGGGCAGATCTACATGCCGCGGGTCAACTGGATGCTGCTCATCGCGGTGCTCGGGCTGGTGCTGGTGTTCCGGTCGTCCAGCGGGCTCGCGAGCGCCTATGGCATCGCGGTCACCGGAACCATGGTCGTGACCTCGCTCCTCGCCTTCGCCGTGCTGCGCGGCGCTTGGAAGTGGCCGCTGCCGCTGGCCCTCGCCGTCGTGGTCCCACTCCTTTCTTTCGAGATGGTGTTCCTCGGCGCGAATCTCGTGAAGCTGCTCGACGGCGGCTATGTCCCACTCATCATTGCCGGAATAGTCGGGCTCCTGATGGTGACCTGGGTGCGCGGGACGAAGATCGTTCAGGCCAAGGCGCACGCGGCGAGCGTCGGGATCGACCAGCTCATGGGCATGCTGAAGAAGTCGCGCCTCGCACGGGCGCCCGGGACCGCGGTGTTCCTGACTTCCGATCCCGACATCGCCCCCTCGGCGCTCATGCATAACCTGAAGCACAATCACGTCCTGCACGAGCGCAACGCGATCGTCACGGTGAAGTCGACGACGACGCCGCTCGTCGCTGACTCCGAGCGGATGACCATCGAGCAGCTGAACGAGAGCTTCTGGAAGATCGGGCTCACCTTCGGCTACATGGAGGTCCCGAATGTCCCGCGCGCGCTGGCGCTGGCCCGGCGCGAGGGCCTCAACCTCGAGATGATGAGCACCTCCTACTTCCTGAACCGGCGCACCTTCCGGCCCTCCCGCGACGGCGGCATGCCGCTGTGGCAGGACCAGATCTTCATCGCCATGTCCAAGGCTGCCTCGGACGCCAGCGGCTTCTACCGGCTGCCGTCGAACCGGGTGATCGAACTCGGGCAGCAGCTGGTGGTCTGACGGCGCCGAGCATGGTGGCCGACCGCGGAACGCCGTGCTAACGAACCCCGGCGCGCGACCGGCGCGACAATGAGGCCAATTGCCGCGCATGTGGAAGATCACCGGACATCTGACGCTCTCGCAGCGGCTGATGGCCACCGTTGCCGTCGCGATCATCCCGGCCATCGCGGCGTTCGCCTACTACATCAGCGCGGTCTACGCGACGCGGGAGCAGGAGGTCGGCGACCTCGCGCTCCGCACCAGCCAGCTCGCCGTGCTGGAAATGGAGCGCATCACCAGCGGGGCGGAGTCCGTTCTGCGCACCCTGTCCTTCTCGCCCGCGCTGGCGGGCGCCGACGCGCAGACCTGCAGCACCTATCTCCGCGCCGTTGCCGGCAGCCTGCCGCAGTTCTCGGGCTTCGCGATCGCCGACGCCGCCGGGTCCGTGCATTGCGACTCGGGGCTCGGCCTCGACCCCGGC
>JAKJFB010000057.1 GCA_022705125.1 Pseudomonadota bacterium | reverse complement strand
CGAGATCCCGGTGCACCTCTCGGTACAGGCCAACGCGGTGAACTGGGCGACGGTGAAGTTCTGGAAGCGCATGGGGCTGACGCGCATCATCCTCTCGCGCGAGCTTTCGCTGGAGGAAGTCGCCGAGATCCGCCAGGAATGCCCCGACATCGAGCTCGAGGTCTTCGTGCACGGCGCGCTCTGCATTGCCTACTCCGGTCGCTGCCTGCTGTCTGGCTACATCACGCACCGTGACTCGAACCAGGGCGCCTGCACCAACACCTGCCGCTGGAAGTACCAGGCGCACGAGGCGGTGCAGACCGAATC
Organism: Pseudomonadota bacterium; assembly: GCA_022705125.1. The sequence continues at coordinate 11,165 of JAKJFB010000057.1, read as the reverse complement.
GGGCGACGTGGTCGCGATCCACGAACCGGTGCCGCTACAGGCGCCCGAACCCGAGCCTGCGCCCGTGCAGGACCGCATCTACCTGCTGCAGGAGGAAGGCCGCCCCGGCGAATACATGCCCGCCTACGAGGACGAGCACGGCACCTACATCATGAACTCGAAGGATCTGCGCGCGATCCAGCACGTGCGCCAGCTGATCGACATCGGGGTCGACTGCCTGAAGATCGAGGGCCGCACCAAGTCGCACTACTACGTGGCGCGCACCGCGCAGGCCTACCGTCGCGCGATCGACGACGCGCTCGCGGGCCGCGAGTTCGACATGGGGCTGATGGAGGAACTCGAGAAGCTCGCCAGCCGCGGCTACACCGAGGGCTTCTACCGCCGCCATCCGCCGGGCGAGTTCCAGAACTACGAGCGCGGCGTCTCGAAGGGCGATTACCAGCAGTTCGTCGGCGAGGTGCTCGACCTCGACGCCGCCTCCGCCATGCTCACCGTCTCGGTCAACAACCGCTTCGCGCTGGGCGACCGCCTGGAACTGATGACCCCGCAAGGCAACTGCGAATTCACCCTCACCGACATGACCAGCGAAGCCGGCGAGCGCCGCGAGGTGGCACCGGGCTCCGGTCACGTGGTGAAGTTCCCGCTCCCCGAAGCCGCACGCGAGCTGCGCGATGCCGGCTACGCGATGGTGGCGCGGTACATCTGACGAAGGGATCTCCGCGGGCGCGGGCGCGGAGAGAACCGCGAAATTTCGGACCATTTCGAACCTTTGACTTGCTCCGTCGCTGGCCTCGCTGTCCGGCCGCCGCAACGGGGCCCGCGGCAAGTACGTCCCTGTAGGCTCTGGCGCCGCATCCCTGCGGCGCACGGCCCCTTATGCCGCGACCGGACAACGAGGCCGCTCGGCTGACGCACTGCCGCAGCTTGATACGCCAAGTATCGCTACATGTTTGAGTACCTGCAGAAACAACGCAACAGAATGCCTTCGGGGCAAATGCGTGGCCGAGTCCACTCGGCGCTGTGGAACATCGGAATGAGCCGGATCGAAGGAATAGCCAAAGGAGGCACCGCTTCGACCGAGCGGGCTGAGCTGGCCGCCCTTGCCGTGAGGGGGCGTGCGCCGCATGGATGCGGCGCTCGAGCCTACAGGGACGTATTCACGGCGTCCCCAGCACGGCAAGGGCGGGCAGCGCAGCCAGCGACGCGCCGCGCGTGCGGCTCTCGAGCACTACGGCAGCCGCGCGGGCGTGAAAACAGCCGAGCAATTTCCAGGCAACAGCCAGACCTACTCCTCAGTACATCAGCGCAAAGAGCTTGCGCTGGTACTCCGCCGCGAGCGGGTCGCCCTTGCCGAGCGCGCGGATGATGTCGAGAAGCGTCTTGCGCGCCTCGCCGCCACGGAACTCGCGGTCACGGCCCAGGATGCCGATCAGCAGCTCCAGCGCCTCGCGCGAACGGCCCGCCTGGCTGAACTGCACCGCGAGCTGGTAGCCGGTGTCCATGTTGTCGGGATCGCGCGCGCGCGCCTGCAGCAGCGCCTGGATCTCGGGCGTGTCGGCCGCCTGCTTCTTCAGCTGCAGCTCGGACAGCAGGCGTTCGAAGTCACCGTCCTGGTCGGCCATCGGGATCGAATCGAGCACCACCTGCGCCTCGTCCACGCGGTTCAACTCGATCAGGATGTCGGCGTAGACCTTGGCGATGTCGGCACGCTGGCGCGACTCCTCGTAGGCACTGCGCGCCGGCGCGAGCGCCCCGGCCGCATCGCCCGCCTCGAGCAGTTCCAGCGCCTGGTGCAGCAGGATGTCCCACGGCTTGGGCAGGTGCTTCTCGAGCATCTGGCGCACCGCGGATTCGGGCTGCGCGCCCACGAAGCCGTCGACCGGCTGGCCGTCCTTCATCAGGATCACCGTCGGCAGGCTGCGCACCCCGAACTGCTGCGCGATGGGCTGCAGCTCGTCGCAGTTGACCTTCGCGAGCATCACCTGGCCGGCATATTCGCGCACCAGCTTGTCGAGGATCGGCATCAGCGCCTTGCACGGCGCGCACCAGTCGGCCCAGAAATCGATCAGCACGGGCCGCGTGTGCGACTCCTCGATCAGCATGCGCTGCGCGTTGTCGCGCGTGATCTCGACCATCAATTCGGCCATGTGCTGCTCCGTCATCCTCGTGTGGGTTGCAGTGGGGGAATCATCGCTCACGGCACCGGGTACCCGGCCGCGAGACGCTCGAAGAATGCGATCAACTCCGGATCGCTCATGCGACCTGCCGACGACAGGCTGCCGTGGTCGGTGTACAGCAACGTCCCGTCCGGCGCGAGCAGCACCACGGAGGGAATGCCCTTGTCGATCGGATTACCGTATTGTTCCACGATATCGCGATTGCGCTGGCTCCTGCCGACATCCACGTGCAGGACGCGGAACTCGCGCTCGAGCACCGCGGCCAGCTCCGGCGTGCGATAGCGTCGCGCGAGGCTGCGCGAATCCGAACACCAGTTGCCCCCGAAGGTCAGCAGGATGCGCTTGCCGCTGGAGCGGTCCTCGAGCAGGGCAGCGATCTGCGCCCTGGGATCGGCCTCGCGATCGTAGGGGCGAAAGCCATCTTCATCGCCGGCTCCTGCACGCGCGAACAGGGCACAGCACAACAGCAAGACGAGCAGCGCGACACAGCTGCGCGCAGACGGGCTCCTGGTATCGGGCTGCATGAAACTACCTCCGCACAAGCGGCGCGCATCATATCAGGATCGGAGGGCTCTCACTCCCCGGATGGGGTGTCGTCGCGCTTGCGGGTCCGGGAGCTGGAGGATTTCTGCACGAAATGGTGGCTCTCGACGTAATCGCGCTCGAGCCACCATGCCCCCTGGGCACCGCGCCCGGTCTTGCGGCGATCGCTCACCTCACGCCGGCTTTCGGTCACGGAGACCTGCTGCTTGCGCCGATCCCACCCGCTGCGCTTGTCACCGAATATGGATTCGGTGTCCGTGCGCGACGGGCGCATGCTGTCAGCGCCGCCCGCCTTGCCGTCCGGAATCTTCCTGACCATGCACCGCTGCCGGAAAATTGACTCATCCGCATTATAGGCCGGCGATCCCAAATGAACAGCCGCGGCGTGCGCCACCCTTGCGTGGCATGATCTGGATCAGCCGAACAATTCGCCCGTCTCCGCGCGCTCCAGCAGCAGCCGCGGCGGTTCGAAATCCGCGCCGTAAGCCTGCGCCAGCTCGCGCGCCCGCGCCACGAAGCGTTTGAGCCCCCAGGCGTTGATGCACTGGAACACGCCGCCGGTATGCGGCGGGAAGCCGATACCCATGATCGAGCCGATGTTGCCATCGGCAACGCTCGTGATCACGCCTTCCTGCATTGCACGCACTGCTTCGACGCACTGCGCGAACACGAGCCGGTCCTTGATGTCCTCGAACGGCACTTCTTTGCACCCATTTGGGGCAAAGTGCTGCTTGAGGCCTGGCCAGATGTGCTTCTTGCCGCCTTCCGGGTACTCGTAGTAGCCGCCGCCGCTGCGCCGCCCCTTGCGGCCGAACTCCTCGACCATGCGCCGCACCAGCTCACCGGCCGGCTGCTCCTGCCAGGTCTCGCCGCGGGCCTCGGCGTCGGCCTTCATCTGCAGGCCGTTGCGGTAGGCCGTTTCCTGGCTGATCTCGTCGATCGCCGCGAGCGGGCCCACCGGCGAGCCGTTGGCGCGCGCCGCCGCCTCGATGAGCACCGGGTCGATGCCCTCCAGCACCATCTGCGCGCCCTGCGAGATGGTCTTGCCGATCACGCGCGTGGTGAAGAAGCCGGGCGCGTCGTTGACCACGATCGGCGTCTTGCCGAGCTGCTGCGCGAGGTCGAAGGCCGCCGCGAGCGCCTCGTCGCCGGTCTGCTCGCCACAGATGATCTCCACGAGCGGCATCCTGTCGGCCGGCGAGAAGAAGTGCATGCCGATGAAATTCGCCGGGCGCACCGAGGCCTCCGCAAGCTCGGTGATCGGCAGCGCCGAGGTGTTCGAGGCGATCAGCGCAGTGTGCCCGAGCACGGCCTCGAGTTCGCGCACCACCGCTGCCTTTACGTCGCGACGCTCGAACACCGCCTCGATCACCGCGTCGCAGGGGGCGAGATCCGTGTAGTCCGCGGTCGGCGTGATCATCGCGAGCAGCGCCTCGCGCTCGGCGTCGCTCATGCGCTTGTTCTTCGCGCACGCCTGGCGCGCATAGTCCTTGCCGCGCTCGGCTGCCGCGAGATCCATGTCCTTCAGGAACACCGCGATACCCTTGCGCGCCGCAGCGTAGGCGATGCCCGCACCCATCTGTCCCGCGCCGAGGATGCCCAGGGTCTTCACCTTGCGCCGCGCGATGCCCGCGGGGCGGCTCGCGCCCTTGCCGATCGCGTTCATCTGCACGAAGAACGCCGTCATCATGTTGCGCGCGGTCTGGTCGAGCAGCAGGCTGAGGAAATAGCGCGCCTCGATCTTCTGCGCGGTGTCGAAATCCACGCGCGCGCAATCGGCAACCGCCGCGAAAATCGCCTTCTGCGCCGGCATCAATCCCCTGGTCTGGTTCATGACGTTGACCGGGCCCAGCATCATCAGGCCCTGGTTGGCCTTGTGGTCCGGCCCACCGCCGGGAATCTTGTAGCCTTCGCTATCCCACGGCTGCTTCGCCCCGGGGTTGGCCAGCAGCCAGGCGTGGGCGCGCGCGCGCATCTCGTCCTCGCTCGCCGCGATCTCGTGCAGCAGGCCCTTTTCGAGCGCCTTCTCGGCCTTCAGGCGCGTGCCCTGGCTGATCAGCGTGATCGCTTCCTGCATACCCACCAGGCGCGTCAGGCGCACCACGCCGCCGGCACCGGGCATCAGCCCGATCTGCGCCTCGGGCAGGCCGAGGTCCACGCCCGCCAGCGCGATGCGGTGGTGGCAGGCCAGCGCAATCTCGAAGCCGCCGCCTAGCGCTGCACCATTGATGCCGACCGCGACCGGCACGCCCAGCGTCTCCAGCGTGCGCAACGGCGCCTTGGTCGCCAGCGTGCCCTCGAACATCTGCTGCTTGCGCTCGGCCGGCACGTCGAGATCCATCTCGAGCATTTCCTTGATGTCGCCGCCGGCGAAGAACTGCCCCGGCTTGCCGGAGCGCACATAGACGCCCCTGACGCTACCCGCTGCAACCATGCCTTGCAGCTCGGCGACCGCCGCCTTCATCGCGGCGTCGTACTCGAGGCCCATCGTGTTGACGCTGGAGCCCGGCTGGTCGAACACCAGCTCGACGATGCCTTCCGCGCCCTTGTTCAGAGTGATGTATCCCATGGTCCCTGCTCCCCGCTGTACCGGATCCGCGCGCGGCGCGCGGATCACACGCGCTCGATGATGGTTGCGATGCCGATGCCGCCGCCCGCGCACAGCGTGCAGAGGCCGCGCTCGAGGTTGCGCCGTTCGAGCTCGTCGAGCAGCGTGCCCAGGATCATGGCGCCGGTGGCGCCGATCGGGTGCCCCATCGCGATTGCCCCGCCGTTGACGTTGATGCGCTCGTCCGGCACACCCATCAGCGCCTGGAAGCGCAGCACCACGGCCGCGAAGGCCTCGTTCAGCTCGAACAGGTCGATGTCCTCCACCTTGAGCCCTGCCTTGGCCAGCGCCTTGCGTGCCGCGGGAGCCGGGCCCTCGAGCATGATCGTCGGCTCGGTGCCGACCAGCGCAGTCGCGACGATGCGCGCGCGAGGCTTCAGTCCGAGCTCGCGCCCGGCGCGCTCGTTGCCGATCAGCACGAGGCCCGCGCCGTCGACGATGCCCGAGGAATTGCCGGGGGTATGCACGTGCTCGACGGATTCGAGTTGCGGGTAACGCAGCTTCAACAGCTCGTCCTGGCCCCACTCGCCGAACTGCGCAAACGAGGGCTTGAGCCGCGCGAGATCCGCCAGGGTCGTACCTGGGCGGATGAACTCGTCATGATCCAGGATCGTCACCCCGTTCATGTCACGCACCGGCACGATCGAGCGAAAGCGCCCCTCGGCACGCGCCGCGGCCGCGCGCTGCTGCGACATCAGCGCGTAGCGGTCGACGTCCTCGCGACTGAAGCCGTTCAGGGTCGCGACCAGGTCGGCACCGATGCCCTGCGAGACGAACAGCGTGCGCATCGCGACCCAGGGATCGCCCTGCGCCCCGCCGCTGGCGCCGATGCCGAGGCGCGACATCGACTCCACGCCGCCGGCGGCCACGAGGTCCTCGAAGCCGGCCGCCACCTTGGCCGCGGCCATGTTCACGGCATCCAGCCCGCCGGCGCAGAAGCGGTGGATCTGCACGCCCGCCGTGGCCTCGCCCCAGCTGGAGTAGGTCACCGCGGTGCGCGCGATATCCTGGCCCTGCTCGCCCACGGGTTCGCCACAGGCGATCACCAGGTCCTCTACCCGCGAGGTGTCTAGATCGTTGCGCTGCTTCATCGCCTCCATGAGGTTGACGAGCAGGTCGATCGGCTTGACCTCGTAGAGGCTGCCTCCGGGCTTGCCCCTGCCGCGAGGGGTGCGGATCGCGTCGAAAATCAATGCCTCGTGAGCCATGTGGAACTCCGCCGGTGGTTGCGCGCGCCGCTCCCGGGGCCGGCCCTTGCGGACTGCCGCGGCGCGCAGATTTCAGGGCGACAAGGATACCCGCGCGCCGCGCGGCCTCAATGGCAATTCGGGTCAACAGGAAATAGCAATTGCAGTCAGGCCGCGCTCAGCGTGCCTCGAGCGCGCGGTGCTCGCCCGGTGTCATGCCGGTCCATTTCTTGAACGAGCGGTAGAACGCGCTCGGATCCGTGAAGCCCATCAGGATCGCCACGTCGGTGATCGACAGCTCCGGGCGGTTCAGGTAATCGATCGAGGCCTCGCGACGGCAGCTGTCCTTCAACTCCTGGAACGTGGTGCCCTCGCGCTTGAGACGCCGGCGCAGCGTGGGCGCGGACATGTGCAGCAGCTCGGTGATGCGCTCGAAACTCGGGAAACCGCGACTGAAATCGTGCCCGATCAGCGCGCGCACCTGGTCCACCAGGCTCTGTTTGCCGGGATCGGCCGGCATGGTCAGCAGCTGGTAGGGCGCGGTGCGCAGGAAATCGCGCAGCGAGTCCTCGTTGTGCACCAGCGGATACGCCAGGTAATCGGCCGGAAAGGCGAACGCGGGGATCACGACGCCGAACTGCAGCTCGCAGTTGAACAGCTGGCGGTAGCGCGCGAGATTCGCCGGCGGCGAACCGCTCAGCTCGACGCGATCGAGCGGCAGCGGGTGACCGACGAGCCAGCCGAAGAAGCGGTGCCACATCGACAGGCCGCAGGCCGCGGCCGCCGGCGACATCAGGAAGGCGGTATCGCCTGCAGCGGCGAGCGCATTCGCCTGCGGCGGCACGACGATCTCGAAGCGCGCCGATTCACCCTCGCGCTTCAGGCGCATCTCGAGTTGGCCGTCGTAGAACACCTGGTGGAACTCGCAGATGCGCGCAATGGCGCGACCCAGGTTCGCGCAGCCGAGCAGGCAGTAGCACATCATGCGGAAGGCGCCGGGCCGCATCCCGACATCGCGCCGCAGGCCGAAGGTCTCGTCCTGCAATGCGGTCATCACGCTACGGTAGAGCCGGCTGTAGGCAAGCGCGGGAATCTCGCTGCGGTAGGCCGCCGCCTGCGGGTCCAGCACGTCGAAGCCGATGCCGGCGGCCAGCGTGGACTGCGCCGGATCCAGTCCGCGCTCGCGCAGCATGCGCGCCAGCGAGGCGGCGAACTGGGTCGGCACCAACTCGTTGGGGAGCACGTCCTGGGTCACGGTATCGGGCACTGGATCACGGGCTGGCGCATGGAGGCCGCGCATTATGCCAAAGCACGGCCCGCGGTGTCGCCTCGTGGCATATACTTCGGCGCAGCGATGGAGCAAGGACCCCGAGGCGGAGCGGCATGAGTGACGAGCGTTTCGACATAGTCTTCGGTGGCGAGTTGCTCACCGGCTTCGCGCCGGCGACGGTGGCCGACAACCTGGCGCGACTGTTCAAGACCTCGCCCGAAACCGTGGCGCGACTGCTCGACGGCGGCATGCATACGCTCAAGCGCAACGTCGATGCCGCGACTGCCGCGAAGTACCGCAGCGCGATGGAACGCGCCGGTGCGCGCGCGACGCTGCGCCCGCTGGCACCGGATTCCGCCGCAGCCACCCGGGCCGCGGGACTCGACCTCGCGCCACCCGGCGGCGAGTTGCTGGCCGCGCACGAACGGCGCCCCGCTACCGCCATCGAGGTGGACACCAGCCACATCCGGCTCGCAAGCGCCTTCGCAACGACCCCGGAGGAGGAACGCCCCCTGCCGGTCGTGCCCGACACCTCCCACATCAGCATTGCCGCCGTCGGCGCCGACCTGCTGGCGCAGCGCGAGGCCGCAGCGCCGGCGCCGCCACCGGACACCAGCGCCATCACGCTCGCGGAACCGGGCGCGGTGCTCGGCCCGCAAGGCGCGGCGCTCGCGGTTGCGGTACCGGACATCAGTCACATCTCGCTCGCACCGCCGGGCGCGCCGCTCGAGGAGTTGCGCCCCGAACGGCGCACCGTGACGCCCGACACCAGCGCGCTCGAACTGGCACCACCGGGCTGAGCGCCTCAGGCAGGCGCAGCGGCGCGCGGCAGCCACACGCTGACACGCAGGCCCGGTGCGTTGTCGCCGAGCTGCACGCCACCGCCGTGCAGGTTGATCACGGCCTGCACCAGGCTGAGCCCCAGCCCGTTGCCCGGATGACCGCTGCGGCTCGCCTCGACCCGGTAGAAGCGCTGGAACACCTTGTCGCGCTCCGCGGCGGGGACGCCGGGGCCGTCGTCGGCGACGCTGATCGTCGCGACGTCCGTGCCGGCATCCAGCCGCACCTCGATATGACCGCCCGCGGGCGCGTACTTGATCGCGTTGTCGAGCAGGTTGGCGAAGGCCTGGAACAGCAGGTCGCGGTCGAACACGCCGGGGCAACTCGGCGGCAGCACCACGCTCACCCGCTGCTCCTTGTCCGCGGCCAGCGGCTCATAGAACTCGCAGACGTCGCGCAATATGGTCACCAGGTCGGTGGCGGCGAAGCCAGAGCGCCGGTTGCCCGACTCGATCTGCGCGATGCGCAGCAGCGCGTTGAAGGTTGCGAGCAGCTCGTCGGACTCCTGCAACAGTGCCGCGACCGCCTCGTTGCGCCCGCCCTGTCCGTCGAACTCGATGCTGGCGAGCCGGTTGCGCAGGCGCGTGAGCGGCGTGCGCAGATCGTGCGCGATGTTGTCCGATAGCTGCTTCAGGTCCTCCATCAGTTGCGCGATGCGATCGAGCATGTGATTGAGGTTGACGATCAGGCGCTTGAAGTCGTCGTCATCGCCACCCCTGGCCACCGGGATGCGCTGGCTGAGATCACCGGAGAGGATGCCCGCGATGCTGTCGTTGATCGCGCCGATGCGCCGCTCGAGGATCAGCGCGAGGATGGCCGCCCAGACGGCGCCCAGCACGATGGTGGCGAGCATGCCCTGCACCAGCACGGTCAGCGTGATGCGCAGGAACTCGCTGATGTCCTTGTAGTGCCGCGCGACCAGCAGCCGCGAGCCGTCGGCAAAGCGCGTGCTGGCACCGACGAAATCGAACTCCTGCTCCCCCCCGCTGATTTCCGCAAGCGTACGGTCGAAACCCAGCCATTCCTCGCCCTGCCCCAAGCGCTCCGGCCAGCGCGACAGGTTGCCCGCGACCTTCTGCCCCTCGGCGTCGACCAGCAGGTAGAACAGGCGCGGAAAGCCCGAGGCCTGGATGCGATCGGCAATGACGACGGATACACCGCGCGCGCCCTCGGTCGCGAACCGCGCCTCGAGCTCGCGCGTCTCCGCACCGATCAGCGCGTTCATGTCGCGGAAATAGCTGAGGGTGAGCGAGGCGTAGCCGACGGCCAGCACCACGAAGACCGCCACGCTGACACCGACCAGGTAATTCAGCGTGTAGCGGAACAGGCTAGCCCGGAAAATCCTGTTCGGGTTCATCCAGCATGTATCCCGCACCGCGCACGGTCTTCAGCAGCGGCTTGTCGAATTCCTTGTCCAGCTTCTGGCGCAGCCGGCTGATGTGCACGTCGATGACGTTGGTTTGCGGGTCGAAATGGTAGTCCCAGACGTTCTCGAGCAGCATGGTGCGCGTGACCACCTGGCCGGCGTGCTTCATCAGGTACTCGAGCAGGCGGAACTCGCGCGGCTGCAGGTTCAGCGACTTGCCGGCGCGCGTGACCTTGTGCGACAGCAGGTCCATCTCCAGGTCCGCGACGCGCAGCCGGGTCACGGCCGAGGAGGAGTCCTTGCGCCGCAGCAGCGCTTCGATGCGAGCCAGCAACTCGGCGAAGGCGAACGGCTTCACGAGGTAGTCGTCACCGCCGGCCTTCAGGCCCTTCACGCGGTCGTCGACCTCGCCGAGCGCGCTCAGGATCAGCGCCGGCGTGTTGTTGTCGGCCCCGCGCAGCGTGCGGATGATGGCAAGACCGTCCACGCCCGGCAGCATACGATCGACGACCAGCGCGTCGTATTTCTCCGCGCTCGCGCGGAACAGCCCGTCCTTGCCATCGGCGGCCTGGTCCACGGTGAACCCGCTCTCGCGCAGCCCGCGGCTGATGTAGTCCAGGACGCTGGCATCGTCTTCGATCACCAGAATGCGCATCAATTCCGCTCCATGGACGCGACGCATCCCTTCCGCTGTCTGCACTGCACCCGCCCCGGCTGGATTTGCCGGGCATTGTGCAGCCCGAACGGTGAACGGCGGTTTGCGCGGCCCTTACCTTTTGGTAACGTGTGTCCGGCCGCTGCGCACCTGCGCGAGGCGCATCAGGCACACGATCCCGACCTTGCACGATACTAGCATGACACGATCTCCCGCCGGCTCGCCGGACGCCCTGCCGGCCCCCGGACTGCTGCGCCGCTTCGCCGCGATGCTCTACGACAGCCTGCTGCTGTTTGCGGTGGGCTGGACCGTGACGGCGGTCGCGGTGGGGCTGCGCGCGGCCAGCGTGGGCGAGGCCGCCATACGCGCCAGCGGCAAGGCGGCCGTATCCGGACTGCTGCTGCAGGCCGCGATCGCCGCGACGACGGCATTGTTCTTCGGCTGGTTCTGGACCCGATCCGGGCAAACACTGGGCATGCAGGCCTGGCGGTTGCGCCTGCAGCAGCCCGACGGCAGTCC
>JAKJFB010000579.1:1836-2191 GCA_022705125.1 Pseudomonadota bacterium | reverse complement strand
CCCGTAGCCGGGGAATATGTTGATGTCGCCCACGAACTGCTGGTCGATCAGGGTGTTCACGGTATTCAGCGCCATGCCGAGCCGCGGGCCGACCGCCGTGCGCCGCTGGATCCAGTCGAGGCTGCCGCGCACCACTTCCTTGGTGGCGGCAACGAACGTGTCGCGGACGATCTGGCGCATTCCGACCGACTGGTTCGGCTCGCGCCCCAGGCCCGGCATCACCTGGCTGACGATGAAGTGATTGACGCCGTACATGCGCCCCAGGCGCTTGGCCGGCAGGTCCTGCGAGAACGAGCCGTCGATCCAGCGCCGCGACGGCAGGTAGGGCCTGATCTCCCCGGCCGCGTTGCGCGCC
>JAKJFB010000579.1:0-1826 GCA_022705125.1 Pseudomonadota bacterium | reverse complement strand
GAACACGCCGGGCAACGCGGAGCTGGCGAGCACCGCCGAGAGCACGGTCACGTTGGGCGAGGCGATGTGGTTGAGCAGCCGCGAGGTCTGCCTGGCGCTGGAAGGCGAGATGGTGATGTTGATGCTGCGCCCCGTTTTGCGGTACGCCTCGAGGAAGGTCATGTCCGGGATGAGCCGCTGCATCTCGCGCTTCACGGCTTGCATGTCGATGCTCTTCTTGCTGCCGAAGCCGATCTTGATGTTGTCGGGGTTAGCCGTGAGTGCCCGTGCAAGGTAGTTGTCCTCGAACAGCGCGAGGAACTCCTCGTCGGTTCGGGTGCCGACGATGGCGGCCACGAACGCACCGGCACTGGCGCCGGAAATCACCGCCGGGCAGAGCCCCTGCTCGATCAACGCCTTCAGCACGCCGAGGTGGAAATAGCCCAGCGTGCCGCCGCCGCTCAGCATCAGCGCCGAGCGCCCGTAGCAGTGGCTGGCGCGCTGGTAGAACTCCATGCGCTCGGCCCAGGGGATGCCCTCGAAGTCGCGCGGCGCCAGGTACTCCAGCGCGGCGCTGATCTCGGTGATGTAATCCTCGATCAGCTTCTTGGTGCCGCACTTGGCGCGCATGTACAGCTGCGCCTTGCCCATGCCCTCCATGTTCCCGTGGATGCCCTCGTTCAGCACGAAGAGGAGACCGTGGTCGTCGCCCTTCTTGCGCAGGCGTCGCAGCTGCTGCAGCCGCAGGCGGATGTTCTCGTGGTCGTACAGCCGCGAGGCGTCGTTGCGCCGCCACTCTTCGGCACCGCTCAGCCGGTCGTGCCGCGCGGCCAGCTGGTGCCACTGCTCGTAGCTATCGGCGCTCGCCAGGTCCTGCTCGAGGGATTCGAACACGGGGGAACGGAGCGCGAAACGTTCGCTGAGAGAGGACATCGAAACCTCCGGATGGCGGCGGGCAGCCAGTGACGCCGGACATCGAGCGTCCCGTGCCGCGCCAAAACATCTTTGGTACAGCAAAGCTCGCCGTGCCGCAAGTTCGCTGCGCTCCCCGCAAGAACCCGATCGCCAGTGCTTGAGCCGGATCAAATCCGGGCCCGCGTTCGCCCGGTGGAAATCGCGCAGCTCCCACCCCTGCCTGCGCCTATGCCAGGTCGGAATCCACCAGCTGCGCGACCCTGAAGCCGGAATCCACCGCCTGGTGCGTGCCCGCGCCGGTGCCGCCGGCGTCGCAGCCCACCAGGTAAAGACCCGCGAGCGGTGTGCGCGCCGCGGGCTTCGAGGCCCCCACCTGCCCGATCACCTGCGCGATTCCCACGGCCTCGCCGCCGGCACCGGGCACCGCGGAATCACGGCTCATGCCCGAGACCTGCTTCGGCCCGTAGGGCTCCTTGCGCAGGATGTGCTGTTCGAGATCCGGCCAGAGTTCCGCCAGCACGGCATCGGCGCGCCGTATCGCCTCCTCCCACTGCGCGGACCCGGGATCCGCCGAGCAGAACACCTGGCAGTTCGCCACCTGGTGCCCCGGCACCGGCACCAGCGAGGGATCGAATTCCGAGGGCACGTCGATCGCGATCAGCGGCACCTCGGGCCACTCGCCGCGCGCCATGGCCTCGAAGCGCGCCGTGTCGAGCCAGCTCTGGTCGGAGAACACCGGGATCAGCGCGGCATCGAAGACGCGCTTGTCGAGCACGTAGCGGTAACCCGCGATGGCCCACGAGGGTTCCAGCGATTCCACGCGGCGCACGTAGTCCGCCGGGAAATGCTCGCGCCCGGCCAGGTCGAGCACCGTCGGCTGGATCCCGGCGTTCGAGATCACGGCGCGCGCCCGGATCGTGCCCGCGTCGGTG
>JAKJFB010000578.1 GCA_022705125.1 Pseudomonadota bacterium | reverse complement strand
CGGGCGGTGTTCCTGCGCCTCGCGGCGTGGGCGGATCTGCTGATCGAGAACAACGCGCCGGCGCAGATGCGCGCATGGGGGCTCGATTACGCCACGCTGGCCGCCGCGAACCCGGACCTCGTCGTGGTCTCGATCACGCCATTCGGCCAGACCGGTCCCTACAGCGACTGGAACGGCCACGACCTCAACGCGTACCACCTCACCGGCGCGAGCAGCCGCTACTGCGGGCGCCCGGAGGAAACGCCGCTCGAGCACGGCACCTTTGCGGCGGATTACTTCGGCGCGGTCGCGGCGGCAGGCGGGCGGCGGGCAGCACCTGGACGTGTCCACGGCCGAGGCCATCGCGGCCGCGTTCGTGGGCGGACAGAACATCGGTGGCTACGCGCAGGACCGCGTCTTCGACAAGCGCACGGGCGTGGGCATGCCGCAGGGCGCGCCGGCGACGATCATGCCCTGCAAGGACGGCCACGTCTGGATGCTGGCGCTGGAGCCGGGGCAGTGGAACGGGTTGCGCAAGGTCATGGGCGATCCGGAATGGGCCGATCTCGAACTGTTCCAGGACATGTTCCAGCGCGCCCGGAACGCCGACCTGATCTATTCGTTCATCGAGGAATGGACGATGCAGCACGGCAAGATGGAAATCATGGAGATGTGCCAGGCGGCGGGTTGCCCGGTGACGGCCGTGCTCACGGTGGCCGAGGCCGCGGAGCAGCCGCACCTCGCCGCGCGCGATTTCTTCGTCGACATCGCCCATCCCGTGCTGGGAACCGTGCGCACGCTGGGGGCGCCCTTCAAGCTGCCGGTCTCGCCCGGTGGCCCGCGCACGGCGGCGCCGCTGCTGGGGCAGCACACCGGGGAGGTGCTGCGCGAGATCGCCGCACCGGACGGCGCAGCAATCGACACGCCGGCGCGCGACGGCGGGGAAGGCCGGGCGCGCGCGCCGCGCGCGGAACATCGGACGGCCAGCGCATTGCCCCTGAAGGGCATCCGGGTGATCAATTTCGGCTGGGTCTGGGCGGGCCCGGTGGCCGGGCAGACGCTGGGCTTTCTCGGCGCCGAGGTGCTCAAGATCGAGTCGCGCGCGCGCATCGACATGACGCGCAACCTGCCGCCCTTCGCCGAAGGCGTGCCGGATCCCGACCGCAGCCTGTCCAACCACGCCTGCTGGGCCGGCAACGGCTCGGTATCGCTCAACCTGAAGCAGCCGCAGGCGAAGCGACTGGCGCTCGAACTGATCGCGAAATCGGACGTGGTGATCGAGAACTTCGGTCCCGGCGTGATGGAGCAGCTCGGTCTCGGCTACGCGCAACTGCGCAAGGTCAAGCACGACCTGGTGATGTCCTCGATGCCCGCGGCGGGCCTCTACGGACCGCTGCGCGAGGTGCGCACCTACGGACTCAGCGTCACATCGACCACCGGCCTGGACAGCCTCGTCGGCTACAAGGGAGGCGGTCCGGTCCCGGTGGAGAACGCATTCTCGGATCCCTTCGTCGGGATCTTCGGGTCCTTTGCCATCCTGGCTGCGCTGCATCATCGCGACGCCAGCGGCGAGGGGCAGCACATCGATTTCTCGCAGCAGGAAGCCATCATGCAGATGGTGGGACCCGCGTACATGGACTACGTGCTGAACGGGCGCATCGGCGGACCGAAGGGCAACGAGCACCCGGTTGCAGCGGCTGCGCCGCACGGCGTGTTCCCGTGCGCCGGCGATGATCGCTGGATCAGCATCGCGGTGCCGACCGATGCCGAGTGGCAGGCGCTGGTGCGCGCTATGGGCGGCCCCGAGTGGGCGACACTGGATTGCTTCGCGACGTCGGCGCTGCGGGTGGCGCACATCCAGGAACTGCATGCGGGGCTCGCGGCCTGGACCGCCGGCTTCGACGACCGTGCGCTCGCCGCGATGCTGCAAGCGCACGGGGTCGCGGCGGCGCCGGTGCTCAATGTGGCGGACCTGCTCACCGACCCGCACTACCGGGCGCGCGGCACCTTCATCGAGGTGACGCATCCGCTGGGTTTCCGCGAAACCATCTACGGCGCCTACGTAAAGACCAGTCGCACGGTGCCCGACGTCCAGCCGGGGCCCGTGATCGGGCGCGACAACGAGCGCGTGTTCAGGGACATCCTCGGTATGCCGGAGGAACGATACCGGAAGCTTGTGGAAGAAAAGGTCATCTACTAGCGGCCGCGCCGCGCGG
>JAKJFB010000577.1 GCA_022705125.1 Pseudomonadota bacterium | reverse complement strand
GCAGGTGCTGGGCAAGGACTTCGGTGGCATATTGACCGAGTTGGAGCCCGGTATCGGGACGACGTCGCCCGGCGTGCTCATGGGCACGAAATTTCCGTTCCTGCGCCGCCTCGTCGCGCTCGACAGCGTGACGGCGAACGCGGGCCCGCCCGTCGCGGATGGGGCCGCGGTGGAACAATGGACCGACTTTCTCGCCACCGGCGCCGTGGTCGAGGTGGCGCAGGTCGATGCCCGCGCGGCAACGACCCACCCGTCCGACACCGGCGCGATTTTCTTTTCCTCGGGCACGACGAGCCTGCCCAAGGGAATCATTCATGCGCAGCGCGCGCTGGCGATCCAGTGGTGGCGCTGGCCGCGCATCATGGATATCGACTCCGGGCGCTTCCCGGTGCGCTGCTGGACCGGCAACGGCTTCTTCTGGTCGGGCAATATCTCGATGGTGCTCGGCAATGCGCTGACAACGGGCGGCGCGATCATCCTGCAGCCGGTGTTCCAGGCCGATGAGGCGCTGGAAATGATGGAGAAGGAGCGCGTCAGCTTTCCCATCGGTCGCCCCCACCAGTGGGCGCGGCTGGAAGCCTCGGCGAAGTGGGCGGGCGCGGATCTTTCCAGCCTGCGTTACGTCACGTATGGCATGACGCTCTTCAACCATCCGACGGTCAGCACCGACTGGCGGATGTGCCCGGCCTACGGCACCACCGAAACACTGACCATCAATACCGCGGTCGAGGCCAATACGGCCGAAGAAGAGTATGGCGGCAGCCATGGCAAGCCGTTGCCGGGCAACATCCTCAAGATCTTCGATCCGGACACGGGTGCGATCGTGCCGCGCGGACAGCGCGGTGAAGTCGCCATCAAGGGGCCGACGCTCATGATGGGCTACATCGGCAAGCCGATCGAGGAGACCTTCGACGACGAGGGCTACTTCTGCACCGGGGATGGCGGCTACGTGGACGAGCAGGGCCGCCTGTTCTGGGAAGGCCGCCTGACCGAAATGATCAAGACCGGCGGCGCGAATGTCTCGCCGATCGAGATCGACGCCGTCATCGCGACCTTTCCCGGCGTGAAGATCACGCAGACCGTCGGTGTGCCGCACGAATTGCTGGGCGAAATGGTGGTGTCCTGCATCGTGGCGCAGGACGGCACCACGCTCGATGTCGGCGCGTTGACGCGCTTCCTGAAGGAGCGCCTGGCGAGTTTCAAGGTGCCGCGCGAAATCCTCTTTTTCCGCGAGGAAGAGCTTGCCGTGACCGGCAGCGGCAAGGTCAAGTTCAGGCAATTGCGCGAACTCGCGGCCCGGCGCCTGGCCGCGCCGGACTGAAGGCACTGGACCAGATTCACATTTCATCCGTCGACGTTTTCGGGCTTGCTCTGGCAGGGCAGCGCTGCGTTGTTGGCCGATCGGGTTATCGTGTAGCCTTGGATCTACAAGAATTCGAAGAGCGCGAGAGTCGTGACACGGATGGAACTGCAAGGAAAGACCGCGTTCATCACCGGCGGTGGCGGCGGGATCGGGGGCGGCCTGGCCCAGGCCTTCGCGGAAAAGGGCATGAGGCTGGTCCTTGCCGATATCGACGTGGCCCGTGCCCGGGAGCAGGCGGCGCAGTTCGGCGATAACGCCATCGCCCTCGCGCTCGACGTGACCTCGCTCGAGAGCTGGGCCGCGGCGAAGGCGGCGGCGTGCGAGCGTTTCGGCCAGATCGATGTGCTGTGCAACAACGCCGGCGTGTCCCAGCCACGCGCACCGCTGGACCAGGTGCCGCCCGAGGTCTTCGCGCGCGTGATGGCGATCAATGTCACGGGCGTCTACAACGGGCTCGTTACCTTTGCCGGTGAGATGCGCGAGCGGCGCTGCGGGCATATCGTGAATACCTCGTCGATGAACGGCCTGATCCCTTTCGGCACCTTTGCCGCCTACTCGGGGAGCAAGTTCGCGGTTACCGCCATGTCGGAGGCGCTGCGCGACGAACTCGCGCCCTTCGGCGTGGGCGTTTCCATCCTGTTCCCCGGGCTGACGCGCAGCCGCATGTCGCTGGGGGACGCGGATGCCGGCTTCATTCCCCGCGAAGTGATCGAGGCGGGAATGATGGAGCCGGTCTGGCTCGGCCGGGCGGTGGTCCGCGCGATCGAGGAAAACAACCTCTATATCGTCAGCCACCCGGAACATCGTGCCCACGTCGAGCAGCGCTTGCGCAATGTGCTCGCCGC
>JAKJFB010000576.1 GCA_022705125.1 Pseudomonadota bacterium | reverse complement strand
CGGTCTCGCCCGTGGCGGCTTCCAGCTTCTCGAGCTTCAGCGTTTCGCCTTCCTTCACGCGGTGCTGCTTGCCACCGCTTTCGATCACTGCGTACATGTCATTTACTCCGTTGTCGCGCCTGCGTGCCGTTGTAATTTACCCGTCAGGGCTTGTCGGCGACCGTTCGCCGGGGCATCCAGGCACCCCGAAACGTGTCCGGGGGTTTGCTCAGGGCCGCGCATTCTAGGTGATCGTCCGGGGCAAGGGCAAGCCGCGCCCCGCCGCGACGTGAAAAGTTGGCCCGGCGGGCACCGAGCCGCCGGCACGGTTCCTAGCATGCCGTCCGCCCAAGGATCATTCGAGCTTGCGATGGACTACATCTCACCCGCCATCCGGGACGATTTCGCCGCGGTCAACCGCCTGGTCATCGAGCGGCTGCATTCGGACGTGGCGCTGGTCGAGAGCATCGGGCAGTACATCGTCGAGGGCGGCGGCAAGCGCATGCGCCCGCTGATCACGCTGCTGTGCGCCCGCGCGCTGGGCTACCCGGGGACGCAGCACGTGGAGCTGGCCGCGGTCATCGAGTTCCTGCACACGGCCACGCTGCTGCACGACGACGTGGTCGACGTCTCGGCGCTGCGGCGCGGGCGCGCCACCGCCAACGCCAACTGGGGCAACGCGCCCAGCGTGCTGGTCGGCGACTTCATCTATAGCCGCGCCTTCCAGGTGCTGGTCGGCATCGGCGACATGGACATCCTGCGCCTGATGTCGGACACCACGAACATCATCGCCGAGGGCGAGGTGGAGCAGCTGGCGCGCGCCGGCGACCCCGACGCCACCGAGGCGCAGTACACGCAGATCATCGGCAAGAAGACCGCGGTGCTGTTCGCCGCCGCCGCCGAGGGCGCCGCCATACTCGCCGGCGCCGCTCCCGGCACCCGCGCCGCCATGCGCGACTACGGCATGAACCTCGGGCTGGCGTTCCAGCTGATCGACGACGTACTCGACTACACCGGCGACCCGCAGGCGATGGGCAAGAATCTCGGCGACGACCTCGCCGAGGGCAAGCCGACGCTGCCGCTGATCCACGCGATCGCCCATGCCGCGCCCGCCGCCGCGGCCGTGGTCCGCCAGGCGATCCTGGGACGCGACCGCGACGCGCTCGCGGACATCCTCGCCACGGTGCAGTCCTGCGGCGCACTCGATTACACCCGCCGGCGCGCCGTGCACCATCGCGACCTTGCCCTGGCCGCGCTGGACAACGTGGCGGACTCGGCTTTCCGCCAGAACCTGGAGACCATTGCACGGATGACGGTGGATCGCGCCTCCTGAGAGCCTGTGAATCTTTCGCGCGCCGTGGCTCGCTCGCAAATCGACGGTCTCGCGACGGCCGTCGAAAGATTCACAGGCTCTGAGCCCGCGCCCCGCCACGGATCGCAGTGGCCGCTCTTTCGGCTATATACTGCCGGCTGTCCAACCCACGCGAAGCCGCCCGGGATGATCAACGACAAGCGCCCCGTCGAGAGCCTCCGCGCCGTCGCGTCCGATCCGGCGCGCACGCTGCTGACCGAACTGGCACGGATCGCGCGCCAGGGACTGCAGCAGCGCCTCGACCCGATGTTCAGCGCCTGCGACGATTTCTTCTTCGACCTCGCCAGCCGCGCCCGCAGCAACGCCGACCAGAACCGATACTTCGAATCGCTGCGCGAGGTGCGGCTGAAGAAGACGCGCGTGGCCGCGGATTTCCTCGCCGGCGTGGAGCGGAGTTTTTCCGCACCGGGCCAGCGTTCGGCGCCCTGGACCGCGGCCGCGCCGGGAGACGCCATCCTCGCCAGCGATCTCCAGCTGGTCTCGCACGACCAGATGGAGAGGGACGTGCTGGTGACGGACATGGTGTCGCGGGCGCGGCTCGAGTGGCAGCAGGAGCTCTTCCAGCTGCGCGAGCGCCTGCTGAGCATCTGCCTCCCCTTCGCGGAAGACGAGAACCCCTTCGATCCGGGTCGCCTCACCGCGGCATTCACGGAGGCAGCGAGTGCCTTCGAGGTCGAGCTCGACATCCTGAAGATCCTCTACAAGCAGTTCGACCGCACCGTGCTGCTGCACCTCGACGAGATCTACGCGCCGGCCAACCAGCGCCTGAAGGACGCGGGCCTGCTGCCGAGCCTCACACCGCTCGCCCGGCGCGGGGCGAGGAAGCAGGCCGCGGCGCCGGCCACGCCGCCCGCCGCCGGCGCGGC
>JAKJFB010000575.1:274-2220 GCA_022705125.1 Pseudomonadota bacterium | reverse complement strand
GCTTCTGCCAGTAGCGGTAGTCGAAGAGATCCGCGTGCTGGGCCTCGAAGGCCGCCTTGGCGTGGGGGTTGCCGGAGAAGAACAGGCGGAACTCCTCCGGGAACACGTCGTTCTCGGCCACCGTGTACCAGGGCGTGCCGGCCATTTCCTCGGTCTCGTCGCGCGGCTCGGGAATCCTGCGGAAATTGCACTCCGTGAGCGGGCAGATCTCGTCGTAGTCGTAGAACACTACGCGACCGTGGCGCGTGACGCCGAAGTTCTTGAGCAGCATGTCGCCGGGGAATATGTTCGCCGCCGCCATCTGCTTGATCGCGTTGCCGTACTCGTCCATCGCGTCGTAAACCTCCGCCTCGCCGGCATCGCGCAGGTAGAGGTTCAGCGGCACCATGCGCCGCTCGACGTAGAGGTGGCGGATGATGATCCACTTCTCGTCCATCCACAGTTTCGACGGCGCGACGCGCTGCAACTCCTCGATCAGCTCCTGGCTGAACCGGTTGCGGTAGAAGATGAAGTTCTTGTACTCCTGCGTGTCGGCCATGCGCCCGGCGCGGTCGGCGCGCGAAACGAAGCGGTACTTCTCGCGCACGATCTCCTCGGTGACCTGCTTGGGCGGGTCGAAGCGGTCCTTGATCACCTTGAACACCACGCCGTAGGAAGGCAGCGTGAACACGGTCATGACCATGCCCTTGATGCCGGGCGCGATCACGCACAGGTCCTCGCTGGCCTTCATGTGGCGGATCATGTCGCGGTAGAACTCGGTCTTGCCGTGCTTGTTGAAGCCGATCGAGTTGTACAGTTCCGCGACGCCCTTTTGCGGCATCAGCGACAGCAGGAAGCGCACGTATCGCGAGGGGATCGGCGCGTCGACCATGAAGTACGAGCGCGTGAAACTGAAGATGATGCTGGCGCCATCCTGGTCGTGGATCACCGTGTCGACGTAGATGCCGCCCTTCTCGTTGTTGAGGCAGGGCAGTATCACCGGAATCACGCCGCCGGCGTGGCTCACGCGACCCACGAGGTACGCGGCCTTGTTGCGGTAGAACACCGACTCCAGCATCTCGACGCGAAGCCCCTCGAGCGGGCAGTCCAGTCCGGGCAGCAGCTGATCCTGCAGCAGGTTCACGATGGACATGACATCGCGCCGCTTGTCCTCCCAGGGCACCGTGAACGCGAAATCGTCGAGGATGCGCGACACCAGGTCGACGAGCCCGCCGGCCATCTCGTAGCGCACGTAGATGCTGTAGTCGGGCAGCGGCTTGTCCTCGAGCGCGCGCGAGGGCTTCACGAAGATGTAGCGGTCGTGGATCGGCGAGTGCTCCTGGATCCTGCAATAGATGCTGTTGAAGAAGGTCTCGGCGATCTCGTAATTGGAATGACTGCTGACCAGCTGCGCATAGGCGGAGCGCGCCTCGTGCCAGAGCTCGAGCCTGGACAGGTCCTGGCTGGTCACCTCGCGCACCAGGCGCACCACGCGACTGATCTTGCTCTTGTAGAGGTCGATGCGCTCGGTGCTGGCCTCGTGCACGCCCTGCCAGTTCGCGGTCTCGAAACGCCGCTTCGCGCCCAGCGTGATGTTCTGGTATTCGGCGAAGTAGGACTCGAAGCCGTTCAGAATGGTGCGCGCCACGCGACGCGCGGCGGGCGACAGGGTGCTGCTCTGGGCCTGGTTCATGCGCCCTACCAGGTGTACCGGCCTTCGAGGCCCCAGGTCAGCGGATCCTCGATGCCGACGAAGGTGGTACCGAAGCTCGAGCGCGTGATGGTGCGCACGCCCTGGATCAACTCCCTGTCGAGCAGGTTCTTGCCCCACAGCGCGATCTCGTAATGCCCGTCGCCGCTGATCCACGCCAGCCGTGCGTTCAGCATCTCGGAGTCGTCGAAATAACGCGGCAGGTCGCGCAGTTCCTCGAAGAAGTTCGGGGCGTTCTCGTCGATGGTATTTTCCT
>JAKJFB010000575.1:0-229 GCA_022705125.1 Pseudomonadota bacterium | reverse complement strand
CGAGGTCGAGTCCTCGTTGCGCACGGTCGTCAGGCCGCCGAGCTTCAGCGAGTCCGTGACCATCCAGTCGAGCGTGAGCTCGAGGCCCTCGTTCTCGTTGTCGATGTTGATCACCGTGGGTATCGCGTTGGGCGTGCCGGGCTGGCGCGAATCGACCGTGGTCTGGCGTCCGTCGACCTGCAGGTTGAACAGCGCAACCTGCGCGCGCAAGCGGCCCTCGAGCAGGTCG
>JAKJFB010000574.1 GCA_022705125.1 Pseudomonadota bacterium | reverse complement strand
CGCGACGCGGACGTCTTCGGGGCCCGCCTGCGCCTCGGCCAGCAGCACGGGGCCGGCCGCGCTGCCGCCCCGGTGGCCGAGCACCTGCATGAGGGCGATCTTGCGTTCGGCGGACAAGGCCGGCAAGGCTTCCGCCAGGGCGGCCGTCACGGCGTCGCCGCCGTCCATCTCGCGTGCGGTACGGAGCGCGCCCTTGAAGCAGGCTGCATCTTCACCGTGCACGGCTTCGAGCAGCACGGGCAGGCCTTCCTGAGGACCGCGGGCAAGTACCGCGCCGCGCACGGCGCCGGTGCGCACTTCGTGGGCGGCATTGGGCACGCCGCACAGACGGTCATACAGGGCGATGGCGTCGGCGCTGTTGCCCCGGGCGACAAACGCCTCCGCGCAACGCAGCATGCCGTCGCAGACGGCGTGGAGCATGCCGGACCCGGCATCGGCCTGGGGAAGCGCGCTGGTGAGGGCGTTTGCGCATTCGGGCGTGGCAATGACGCCCAGCGAGCGCGCGGCCTCCTGCGCAACGGCGGGAT
Organism: Pseudomonadota bacterium; assembly: GCA_022705125.1. Next base: position 1,693 of record JAKJFB010000574.1, on the reverse strand, counting down.
CGGCATCCGACAACGCGGTGATCACGGCAGGCACGCATTCGGTGTCGCGGCGGTTGGCCAGCGAGTTGAGGATACCCACCTTGAGCGCGCCGCCGGTCGTGGCCAGCGCGTTGCGCAACGCCGCGCCGGCTTCGGGATACGGCATGGGCTCGAGGACGTAGCGCGCCATGTGCGACAGTTGTGCATCGCCGAGCATTCCTTCGAGCACGGGGATGGCCTCAGGCCCGCCGTGGATGCTGAGCGTGATGCAGGCGTCCTGTTTGGCTTTGAGATCGGCATCGGATTTCAAGACGGCCAGGGGATCGGCGTCCTGCGCCAGCGCGGGCAGGACGGCGCTCAGGAAAAGAACCCCCGCCAGTGTGAACGTGAGAATAGCGTTCCGCATGATCGCGTGTGCTCCTTTTTGCATAGTGTTTCTCATATGACCCACGGCTCCCGGTAGGCGCGCGAACGCAGGCGGTTTGCTTCGTCGTCGTTGACGAACGTCTCGGTGACGGGGTCGAACTCGAGATCGCGTTCGAGCCACATGCAGATGTTCGCCGCGTGCACGGTGCACATGGAATGGTGCATGACCCGGGCGTTGGCCACGGGTTCCTCGCGCGACTTGACGCAATCGAGGAAGTTGCGCATATGGTCGAGGGCGCGGCCCGTGCGGGCGACGTATTCGCCCACCACCTCGTCGAATTGACGGAGCAGCTCGGGCGACGAGACGTCGGGCTCCGAATAGCCGTCGGCGGCGGCGGCCCAGCCGCGCTCGCCGTCGAAGCGTTCACCGCAGGATCCATACCAGTACTTGTCGCCGCGCGAAAAGATCAGTTTCTGCCCCGTGACGAACTCGCACACCATCCCGTCGGCGGAATCGTTGTCGACGTAGTTGTATTTGATGGGCGACGATTCGCCGAGGCCGAGGCCGGCCTGGGCCTGCGCGAAGGTGTGCGCGCCCCATTCGCCGATGCAACTGGTGTGGAAATCGTAATCGCCGCGCCATCCGCCGCGGGCGTACTCCTCGTTATACGGCCGCCACGGGCAGGGGCCGAGCCAGATGTCCCAGTCCACTTCTTCCCTGGGGGGTTCCGGCTGGGCTTCCTTCCACTCGCGGGGCATCTTGGCGGCGTCCCAGGGCGCGATGTGCGCGTACGCGACATCGACCTTGCCGAGACGCCCCGTGCGGGCCATCTCGATCGCAAACACGTGGTTGGCTTCGCTGAGCCGCTGGGTGCCGGTCTGGTAGACGCGGCCGAAGCGTTGCGCGGTTTCGACGACCGCACGGCCCTCGGTGATGGTCATGCACGAAGGCTTTTCGGAGAAGACATCTTTGCCTTCGCGCATCGCGCGGACCGCCGCCTGGGCATGCCAGCGGTCGCCCGTGGCGATCAGGACCGCGTCGATGTCGGGGCGGGACGGCAGGAACTCGCGCAGATCGCTGTACATCGCGCAGTCCGTGTTCCCGTAGTGCTGATCGATAAACCCTTTGACCCCTTCGCGCTGGGCTTTTTGCAGGTCGCAGATGGCGACGACCTGGACGTCGGGATTGCCGATCATCCAGCGCAGGTCATGCAGGCCGCGGCCGCGGATCCCGACGCAACCCACCACGATGCGCTCGGACGGGGCGACCGCGCCGTCCAGCCCCAGGGCTGAGGAAGGTATGATGTACGGCGCCGCGATTGCCGCGGCCGCACGCGACAGGAACTTC
>JAKJFB010000573.1 GCA_022705125.1 Pseudomonadota bacterium | reverse complement strand
CGCGCCCTCGCCGGCGTGATAGATGCCGAGCGCCTGGCCGCCGTAGGTGGCGACCAGCGAGCCGGCGATGCCGAGCAGCGAGGTCATGATGATCCCGAGGCCGTCCTTGCCGGGGTGCAGCAGGCGCGCGACGAAGCCGACGATCAGGCCGATGAGGATGGTTCCGATGATGCCCATGATGCTCTCCGTAAGAGGATGGGGGATGGAGCCGGCGCCGCGCCGCTCAGCCTTGCGGCCAGGCGGCGAGGAACTGCTTCCAGTGCGGTGCGTCGATGCGGCCGAGCGCCTCGCGCACCGTCTCCACCTCCGCCGCCCACGCGGCGGCGTCGAGATGCCCGCGCATGCGCTCGAAGCGCAGGTAGACGAGGTAGGTGTTGACGACGTCGGTCTCGCAGTAGTCGCGGATCTCGGCGATCCGGCCCTCCTGCCAGGCCTGCCAGACCGCCGAACCGTCCATGCCGAGCTTGCCGGGATAGCCCATGAGCTTGGCGAGGTCGTCGAGCGGCGCGCTCGCGCGCGGCTGGTAGAGCGCCAGCAAGTCCATCAGATCCAGATGACGACTATGGTAGCGGCTGATGTAGTTGTTCCACTTGAAGTCGCGCGAGTCGTGGTAGTCGCCCTCGCCCTGGTCCCAGTAGCGCGGTGCTGCAACGCCGTGCAGCATGCCGCGGTAGTGCAGCACCGGCAGGTCGAAGCCGCCGCCGTTCCACGACACGATCTGCGGCGAGTAGCGCTCGATGCCGTCGAAGAAGCGCTGGATGATCTCGCCCTCGCCGCTCTCGGGCTCGGAGAGCGAGAACACCCGGAAATGCTGCGCGTCGCGCAGCACGCAGGAGATCGCCACCACGCGCTGCAGATGGTGCGGCAGGAAGTCGTTGCCGTGGCTGGCGCGGCGCTGCTGGAACGCCCACTCCGCGACCTCGTAGTCGGACAGGCCCGCGGGCAGGTTCTCGATCGCGCGGATGCCGGCGACGTCGGGAACGGTTTCGATGTCGAAGACGAGGACCGGCATCATTTCCTCGACCACGCAGCGCCCTGCTGCACCCACCAGCCCGGCTGCGCGCGCTCGAGCCAACGCTGCGCGAAGGTGCGGCGCACCTCGGCCTCCCACTCGGGGTGACCGTTGGCGCGCGCGATCTCGCGGTAGAGCGCGGCACGGTCGGCATTTTCGGCGGCAACCGCGGCGTTGGCCTGGGCACGCTGCGCGAGCGGCACCGCCGCGGCGTCGCGCAGGCTCACGGTACCGTCTGCGGCGATGCCCACCGCACCCGACGCATACAGCGGCGCGAGCTGCGCGTGGCGCTGCTGCATCGTCTTGCGCAGCGCGGAGATCGCCGGGGTGTCGATCTCGAGGTTGCCCTGCGCATGCACCGGGAAGGCGAGCGCGAGGCCGACGAACAGGGCCGCCAGGCGGCCCGCCCAGGAGCCGGACGGCATCGAAGCGGATTTCATTTCGCGTCTCCCGCGGCCGGCGGCGTGACAGGCGCGCTGCCCGCACCCTCGCGCAGCTGCCAGACCTCGTCGATGATCCGGTCGGCGGCCTTCTCGGCCGCCGCGGCCGGGAAATAGATGTTGATCGTGACGCAGGCCGCGGTGCTCGCAACCAGCGCAGCCGCGAACAGCCAGCGCGCAACAGGGTTCATGCCGTCCTCGCGGGATATGCAGATTCAATCGATCGTGGGAGAGACGCCCTCGGCCACCACGCGCTGCAGGCGGGCCACCAGTTCGTTCCAATCGACGCGCCGATTGTAGCCGATGACGTCGAGCGCCGGGACGCCTCCGCCGCGCACGATGGTGAAGCCGCCATCGGCGCGCGCGGCGCCGTCCGGCGCCGCATCCAGCCCGTCCATCTCGCATACGCCCTTGGCAAGCCGGCAGCGCAGGCCGAGCTCGCGATAGCCGAAAGTCTCGAACAGGCGCAGCACGCTGCGCTGCACCGCCGCGAGCGCGCCCCCGCCGCCGAGCGCGCCGAGGTTCCGCACCGCGCGCTGGCTGATGCGGCGGCGCTCGTCGCCGGCGATGCTGGTGATGCGGGCGTCGAAGGCCGTGGGCCGCCAGCTCGACAGCTCCAGGCCGCGCACATCGGCGTCGATATGACCGGTGATGCTGCCGAAGCTGAAGGCCTCGGTAAGCTGGGCGAGATCGATGTGGCGCGCCTCGATCTCGCCCGTCAGGTGCGAAGCGACGCCGAAGGGTTCGTGCACGCGCAGTCCGCTCGCCT
>JAKJFB010000572.1 GCA_022705125.1 Pseudomonadota bacterium | reverse complement strand
GGATGCCCATATGCTCGACGCTCGAGTAGGCGAGCATGCGCTTGAAATCGCGCGTCCCGAGGAGGAACAGCGCGGCGACGATCAGGGAAAACAGCCCGATCGCGACGAGCGTGCGGTCGGCGATGGCGCCATCCCCGGCCGCCGCCACCACGGCGCGGACACGCAGGATCGCGGTGAACGCCACGGTCGTCACGCCGCCGGCCAAAATCGCGCCGACGATGCCCGGGGCCTCGCCGTAGGCGTCGGGCTTCCAGGTGTGCATCGGGGCCAGTCCCATCTTCGTGCCGTAGCCGACGAGCAGCAGCACCCAGGCGGTGAGCATCCACGGTTTCGTCAGGCCCGCTCCCTGCGCGATGAGTGCGGTGAACGTCAGATCACCGGAACCGCCGCCATGCAGCGAGGCGTAGCCGAGCGCGAACGAGCCGAGCAACGACAGCGCGATACCCGTACCGCCGACGAGCAGGTACTTCCAGGTGGCTTCGAAGGCGCGGGGGGTGCCATTGAAGTGCAGCAGCGGGATCGCGGCGAGCGTCACGGCCTCCGTCGCGATCCAGAGCAGGCCGAGGTGGCGCGCCATGTGGCCCGCACTGAGCAGGCCGAGCACCGCGAGCATCAGGGAAACGAAGACGCGATTCGGTCGCTCGGCGCGCACGCGCAGGTAGGCGACACCGTACGCCGCGCAGAGCACGAAGAGCAGCGAGACCGTCGGCAGCACCGCCCGGGCGAGCGGATCGAACCCGAACCACGAGCCCAACGGTTGGGCGGGCGGCGCCACGAGCATCCAGAGCGACAGCACCGCGTGCGCCGCGCCGAAGACCGGCATGAGCCACGGCCGGGTGGCATTGCCGCGCCAGATCGCCGCCAACGCCGCGCCCAACAGGGGCAGGAAAACGAGAAGCAGCTCTTTCATGCCGCAACCCTCCGATTCATTCCACCACAGAGATCACAGTGCGTTTTCACCACATCCGGGCGGGGAAACGGAGGAACCACGGATGTCGCGGATGGGCACGGATGTCGTAATTCCTCATCCGTGAAAATCCGTGCGATCTGTGGTCGTCCTTTCCGACAGAGCATGGCCAAGGAGAATCGCGCACGCGCGACACCACGTCGCGCATCGTCGAAGTCTCGGGCGGTGGCGCAGGCCTCCGTGCCTGCGGTATCGGATCTCGCCGGCACGGAGGCCGGCGCCACGAGGTATGATCGCTTCCACAGATCCACGCTCCCTTCGGTCGCGGCAGAGCCATGCAAAGTCCTCTGTGGTTCAAATGCAGTCGTGGTCTTCATTCGCGCAGCACGGTGAGTTTGCGGGTGTCCAGCGAATCGAAGGCGCGCTGGATGTGGTCGACGATGATGCCGATGACGAAGACGCCCACGGTCAGGTCGAGAAGGATGCCGGCCTCGACCAGCAACGGCGTGGAGTGGATGAGCAGCAGGCCGAAGAGGTAGATGCCGTTCTCCAGGATCAGGTAGCCGCAGACCTGCGAGATCGCCTTCGTGCGGCCGATGAGGAGCACGAAGCCCGTCAGCACGGACGCCAGCGCGCCCGGCACGAGCAGCGAGCCGGCGTGTTCAGGCAGCAACGGCAGCGAACGCGCCAGCGCCATCGCGGCGATCGTGCCGCCGGCGCCGAGGAGGATCGACGGCACGTATCCGATGAGCGGCTCCATGTCGCGGTCGATGTTGGCCGCGCGCATGGCGCGGTTGAGCAGGCGCGGGATGACGACGCCCTTCACCGTGATCGTCGCCACGGCGACCAGCAGCACCGGCCAGTGGCGCAGCAGCGCCTCCCAGCCGAAGAGGTGTTCGATGAGCAGCGGCATCACGCCGAGCACCACGCCCTGCACCGACATCGCCCGGATGAGCGACGGGATGCGACTGCTGCCCAGCGCCATGAGGTTCAGCCCCATCGTCAGGCCGATCAGGAGATTGAGGGTACCGTTCATGGGAAAATAGATTGGGGGACCACGGATTTCACGAATGAGCACGGATTGTCCGATCCGCCCATCCGTGCCGATCCGTGTGATCCGTGGTTAACATTCAGGTCTTTTGTCCTCATGCGGCACCGCCTTTCCAGGCCACGAGGAGTGCGAACAGGCAGAGAAGAAACGCCAGCGTGAGCAGAAACGGCACCTGTTTGAACGCGAACCGCGCCAGCAACGACTCCACCAGGCCCACGCCCACCGTCGTCGCCATCACGCCGCCAGCCAAGACGCCGATCCCAGCG
>JAKJFB010000571.1:1979-2233 GCA_022705125.1 Pseudomonadota bacterium | reverse complement strand
TGTTCATGTGCGGGGCGGAGCTTGGCTTGTGCCCGGGGCGCGCGTCAAGTGTGCGGGTTCACCGCCCCCTCGAAATCGAGCTTCGCCATCAGGATGCCGCGGCGGAAATCGAGCATGTGCTTCTCGGCCCACTGCGCGGCCGTGTCGGGATCGTTGGCGAGAATGGCCTCGTGGATGCGCCGGTGCGACTCGAGGATGCGCCGCCCCGGCTTGAGGCGCTCGATCACCGGGCGGAAGGCCGGGTAGAACAGCTG
>JAKJFB010000571.1:0-1942 GCA_022705125.1 Pseudomonadota bacterium | reverse complement strand
CCACCAGGTCGTGGAACTCGATCTCGGCTTCCAGCAGCTCCTCGTCGTCGTCCAGCGCCGCCGCCGTACGCTCGAGGTTGGCCGCAAGGCGGTGCTTGAAGTCCGCGCCGGCCGTGGCGCAGGCGAGGCGCGCCGCCAGCGGCTCCAGTCCCATCGAGACCTCCCACAGGTCCTTGAAGGTGACGCGGTGCATCTGCATCGCGGCGTTGACCGAGCGCGAGGCCGATTCCAGCGAGGGCAGGCGCACCTCGAGGCGCTTGCGCCCGGCGCGCCCCAGCAGGCCGCTCTGTTCGAGCAGCCGGATGGCCTCGCGCAGCGTCGAGCGCGTCACGCCGAACTGCGCGGCCAGCGCGGTCTCGGTGGGCAGCAGCTTGCCGGCGGGGATGCGCCCGTCGAGGATCGCCTCGCGGATCTTCTCGCTCACGACCTGGTAGGCCGGGGCACGTTTGAACGGCGCGAAGCCGAAGCCGGGGTTCTCTGACATGCAAGGGTTCCGAAAGCCCGCGCGACCGGTGGATGCGCGATGGCTGCGCCGCGATAGTGTCTGTTGTCCGACAATGTGTCAACGCTGGGAACGGGCAGCAATGTGAGCGAGGCCGGCCGCGCGCCCGGCGGCCGGTGTCAGGCGTCGAGGGTGCGGCGAAAGCGTGTCAGCGCGACCATCGTCACCACCAGCAGGAACAGCAGCAGCGGGCCGGTGTGTGTCACGACGTCGGCGAATCCGGCGCCCTTCAGCATGATCGCGCGCGATGCGCAGCATGTGCGTGAGCGGCAGCACCTCGCCGATGGCCTGCGCCCAGCCCGGCAGGCCGTGAAACGGGAACATGAACCCCGACAGCAGCATCGAGGGCATGAAAAAGAAGAAGGTCATCTGCAGCGCCTGCATCTGGTTGCGCGCCACGGTCGAGATCAGGTAGCCCATTGTGGCCAGGCTGACGACGAACACGGCCACCATCGCGAACAGCAACGGGTAGGAGCCGAGCATCGGCACCGCGAACACCCAGCGCGCGACCCCGAGCACGATCAGCACCTGCACCGCGCCCATGCCGATGTAGGGCAGCACCTTGCCGAACATGATCTCCGCCGGCGACACCGGCAGCGCCAGCAGGTTCTCCATGGTGCCGCGCTCCAGTTCGCGCGTCAGCGCCAGCGCCGGCATCATGACCATCGTCATGGTGAGGATCACGCCGAGCAGCCCCGGCACGGTGTTGTACTGCGAGATGCCCTCGGGGTTGTAGCTGCGGTGCGCCACCACCGCGAACGGCGGCGCCCCCGACTCGACCCCGGCCGCGGCAAGGTGCTGGTGCGCGAGGGCCACGTTCGCGAGCTGCGTGGCCGCGGCCAGCGCGTTCGACGCCGCCGCCGGGTCGGTGGCATCGGCTTGCAGCAGCACTTGCGGGCGCTCGTTGCGCAACAGCGCGCGCGAGAACTCCTCGGGAATCGTGAGCACAAAGGTGACTTCACCGCGCAGCAGCTGCCGGTCCCCCTCGGCCTGGCTGTGGTTCTCGCGCACGATGCGGAAGTAGCCGGAGTTTTCGAAGGCGTTGACGACGGCGCGGCTGTAGGCGCTGTGATCCTGCACGAACACGGCCGTCGGCAGCTGCTTCGGGTCGCTGTTGATCGCGAAGCCGAACAGCACCAGTTCGGCGAGCGGCAGGCCGAGGATCATGCCGAAGGTCATGCGGTCACGCCTGAGCTGGATGAACTCCTTGATCAGCACCGCGCCGATGCGCCGCAGCGAGAGGTGGCGCAACTGTGCCGCGAGGCCCGCGAGCAGGCCCGGCCTAGCGCGCATCGGCAACCCCGCGGCGGCGTTGCGCCGCCAGATGGATGAACAGGTCCTCCAGCGAGGTTTCCCCCTCGGCCCAGGTCCATGCGCTGTCGGCGCGCAGCGGCTCGATCGCGGCGAGCAGCGCCGCGCGGTCGGTGCCGGTCACGTGCA
>JAKJFB010000570.1 GCA_022705125.1 Pseudomonadota bacterium | reverse complement strand
ACGCGGTGCGGGCCCACCTCTGCTACCAGCGCGACAAGGAATACGTCGTGCAGGACGGCGTGGTCGTCATCGTCGACGAATTCACCGGCCGTCTCATGACCGGCCGTCAGTGGTCGGATGGTCTGCACCAGGCGGCCGAAGCCAAGGAAGGCGTGCAGATCAAGCAGGAGACGCAGACCCTCGCCACGATCACGCTGCAGAACCTGTTCAAGATGTACAAGCAACTCGCCGGCATGACGGGCACCGCCATGACCGAGGCCGACGAGTTCATGAAGATCTACAAGCTCGAAGTCACCGCGATTCCGACCAATCGGCCGATCCGCCGCGTCGACTACAACGACAAGATCTACAAGACCATCGAAAGCAAGTTCGACGCGATCGTCGACGAGATCGTGTCCTACAGCCAGAAGGGCCACCCGGCCGACCCCTGGTCGCTGCACGACATGCTCAAGAATGCCGACCGCGTCCTGGCGTCGATGCTGGCGGACAATTCCGATTCCTCGGCCGTCGCCGAAATCGAAGCCCAGCGGGCGGCCATCCGCGACGCGATCGCGGCGTTCAAGAACGGCGAAGGCGACGAAAAGCCGCTCGCCGGCGCCTATGCCCGGCTGCTCGGCTCGGACCTCACCGGCCGCCCGGTGCTGGTGGGAACCGCGAGCGTCGAGTCGTCGGAAAAGCTCTCCGCCGCGCTGTCGCGCAAGCACAACATCGAACACGAAGTCCTGAACGCCAAGAACCATGCCCGCGAGGCGGAAATCGTCTCAAAGGCGGGCCAGCAGCAGGAAGTGCTGCGCGGCCGCGAGAAGCAGATTCACGGCCGCGTCACCATCGCCACCAACATGGCCGGCCGAGGGACCGACATCGTGCTCGGCCCGGGCGTCGCCCGCATGGGCGGCCTGCACGTCGTCGGCACCGAGCGGCACGAAAGCCGGCGCATCGACAATCAGCTCCGCGGCCGCTGCGGCCGTCAGGGCGATCCCGGCAGCTCGCGCTTCTTCCTGTCGATGGACGATGAGTTGCTGCGCCTGTTCATGGGCGAATGGGTGCTGCGCATGCTGAACATGCTTGGCTTCCAGGAAGGCATGGCGATCGAGGACAAGCGCCTCAACAAGGGCATCGAGAACGCCCAGAAGAAGGTCGAAGAGCGGAACTTCGGCATCCGCAAGAATCTGCTCGACTACGACGAGGTGATGGACCACCAGCGCAAGACGTTCTACACGATGCGCCAGAAAGTGGTCGAAGGCGCCGGCCTGTCCGCGCTCATCTGGGACATGATCGACGAGTCGGTCGCCGATGCTGTCAACCGATACTACGACCGGCTCTACCCTGCCCAGTGCGTGGTCGAGTGGGTGCAGCAGCACCTGGGCGCGCACCTCGACGCCGAGAAGCTCGACGTGTCCAACTTCGGCGCGCTCGAAGACACGGTGCGCGAAGCGGCGTCGTATGAAGTGCGCAGCTCGGTTCAGCGAACTTTCGGCGAATACGTCGACTCCGACCTGCAGGCGGACGACTGGGACGTGCGCGGCCTTGTGCAGTGGGCCGAGCAATACGGACTTCACCTGACCCAGAACCAGGTGCGCGAGTCCGATCCCCATGACCTGCAGGAGCAGATCGTCGCCGCGGCGGAGAAAACCGTCGCCGACATGGATCTGCGGCCGCTCGAGCCGTACGTCGATCCGCTGTTCGGCCGGGCCCGGCTGGTGCGCTGGGCGCGCGAGAAGTTCGACGTCGAAGTCGCGCTGGAAGATCTGCAGAAGGCCACGCCCGAGGACGCCGAGAAAATCATCCGCGACCGAATGCGGGCGCAGTATCGGCAACGTGAGATCGAGTACCCGGTCAACGCGGCGCTCGAACATTACATCAGCCGCGCCGGGCAGAACGCCAACGCGGTGTACCAGGGTGTGGCAAACTGGGCCAATCGGAAGTTCGGCCTCAGCCTGTCCTACGAGCACTTCAACGGCAAGCAGCCGCGCGAGCTGTTCGACGAACTCTCGGCGATGAACGCGAAATACATGTCGTCGGAGAACATCGACGCCGAGGTCGGCAAAGCGATCGCCGAGCATCCGGGCGAGCAGATCGTCGAATGGGCCAGGCAGCGCTTCGGCGCCGTGCTCGAGAGCCACCCGGTCGACTCGGCCGCCGGCGATCTCCGCGAACAGCTCCGCACCTGCTACTACCAGATGCTGCGCTACGAGCTGACCCAACTCGAGCGGCTGGTCGTCCTTCAAACGCT
>JAKJFB010000056.1:6149-11479 GCA_022705125.1 Pseudomonadota bacterium | reverse complement strand
CCGTGGGCGCTCGACGACTATGGCTTCCGCGCCGTGATCGCTCCGAGCTTTGCCGACATATTCTTCAATAACTGCTTCAAGAATGGATTGTTACCAATTGTTCTTGATACAGAAATTGTCGAATCGCTGTTCCGTCAGGCCGAGGCGGCCGAAGGCTACGCGTTGACCATCGACCTGCCGGCGCAGGTGGTCGTGCTGCCCGACGGCACCCGCCACGGCTTCGCGATCGATGCCTTCCGCAAGCACTGCCTGTTGCACGGGCTCGACGACATCGGCCTGACGCTGCAGGAAGCGGACGCGATCCGCGCCTTCGAGGCACGCCAGCGTGTCGAGTCGCCGTGGCTCCAGGGCGCGTGAAGCCGGATTTCACTTTAACTTTATAGCTTTAGAAAGAATACCTAACTTTATGAAAATACTGATTATTCCTGGTGACGGCATCGGCCCTGAAGTGGTCGCGGAGGCGCTCAAGGTGCTGCGCGCCGCGGACCGGCGCTTCGGCCTTGGCCTCGAGCTGAGCGAGGGGCTGCTGGGTGGCGCGGCGATCGATGCGTGCGGCAAGCCGCTGCCCGACGAGACACTGGCCAAGGCGCGCGCCGCCGACGCCATCCTGCTCGGCGCGGTCGGCGGACCGAAGTGGGACACCATCGAGCGGGCGCTGCGTCCCGAGAAGGGCCTGCTGGCGATCCGCGCCGAGCTGGGCCTCTTCGGCAACCTGCGCCCGGCCATCCTCTACCCGCAGCTGGCCGGGGCCTCGGCGCTGAAGGCCGAGGTGGTCGCGGGGCTCGATATCCTGATCGTGCGCGAACTGACCGGCGGCATCTACTTCGGCGCCAAGCGCCGCGAAGGCATCCGTACGCTAGAAAACGGTGAGCGACAAGGGTTTAACACCGATATCTACAGTGAATCCGAGATCCGTCGCATCGGTCGCGTGGCCTTCGAGGCGGCGCGCAAGCGCGGCAAGCGCCTGTGCTCGGTGGACAAGGCCAACGTGCTCGAGGTCACGGTGCTGTGGCGCGAGGTCATGACCGAGCTGGCCGCGGAATACCCCGACGTCGAGCTCTCGCACATGTACGTCGATAACGCGGCCATGCAGCTGGTACGCGCGCCCAAGCAGTTCGACGTGGTGGTCACCGGCAACCTGTTCGGTGACATCCTGTCGGACGCGGCCGCGATGCTCACCGGCTCGATCGGCATGCTGCCCTCGGCCTCGCTGGACAAGAACGGCAAGGGCATGTTCGAGCCGGTGCACGGCTCGGCGCCCGATATCGCCGGGCAGGGCAAGGCCAATCCGCTGGCCACGGTACTCTCGGCGGCGATGATGCTGCGCTACAGCTTCGGCAAGGCCGAGGTGGCGGACGCGATCGAGCGCGCCGTGGGGACGGTGCTGGATGCGGGCCTGCGCACCGGGGATATCATGACGCCCGGTTGCCGCCAGGTGGACACCGCCGGCATGGGCGATGCGCTCTGCGAGGCGCTGCTGGCCGGTTGAGCCGGGTGAGCGCAACGAACGACGGACGGGCCGCTTGCGGTCCGGCGAGCAGTAACTGGAAATCTGGAGACGGAACATGAGCAAGACCTATGACGTGGCGGTGGTGGGAGCGACCGGAGCAGTGGGCGAGTGCATGCTGGACATCCTGGCCTCGCGCAACTTCCCGGTCGGCAGGGTCTACGCGCTGGCGAGCGAGCGCTCGGCCGGGAAGACGGTGGCCTTCGGCCGCCAGGAGCTCGAAGTGGAGAACCTGGCCGACTTCGACTTCGGCAAGGTGCAGATCGGGCTGTTCTCGCCCGGTGCCAGCGTCTCGGCCGTCTACGCGCCCAAGGCCGGCGCGGCCGGCTGCGTGGTGATCGACAACACCTCGCAGTTCCGCTACGACGACGACATCCCGCTGGTGGTGCCCGAGGTCAACCCGGAGGCGATCGCGCAGTACCGCAACCGCAACATCATCGCCAACCCCAACTGCAGCACGATCCAGATGCTGGTGGCGCTCAAGCCCATCCACGACGCGGTGGGCATCACGCGGATCAACGTGTGCACCTACCAGGCGGTATCGGGCACCGGCAAGGAGGCGATCGAGGAACTGGCGACCCAGACCGCCAGCCTGCTGAACGGTCGACCGGTAGAGACCAAGGTCTACCCCAAGCAGATCGCCTTCAACGTGCTGCCGCAGATCGACGTCTTCCAGGACAACGGCTACACGAAGGAAGAGATGAAGATGGTCTGGGAGACGCGCAAGATCATGGGTGACGACTCCATCGAGGTGAATCCCACCTGTGTGCGCGTGCCGGTGTTCTACGGGCATTCCGAGGCCGTGCATATAGAGACCCGCGCCAAGATCACCGCGGCCGAGGCGCAGCGCCTGCTCGCCGCCGCCCCGGGCGTGGTGCTGATGGACGAGCGCAGGCCGGGCGGTTACCCGACCCCGGTGGGCGATGCCAGCGGCAAGGATCCGGTGTTCGTCGGGCGCGTGCGCGAGGACATCTCGCATCCGCGCGGACTCGACCTGTGGGTGGTGTCGGACAATGTGCGCAAAGGTGCGGCACTCAACAGTATCCAGATCGCCGAAACCTTGATCGAACGCTTTTTGTAGCCAATACTCGATTCGATATTGGCGCAATGCACGGGAGCCGGCAGCGGCTCCCGGAGTCTGGGCGGCTTCGATCCGGTCCGGCTTCCCGAGCGTCCGCTCTCCGTGTTCCGGGTGCGTCGTGCCTCCAGCGGGGGCGCGGCGTGGTGCCGGGCGGAAACCCACGAACAAGGACACTCGATGATCAGGAAGCACGCAGCATCCACTCTACTGGCCGCCGTTGCCCTGCAGGCCTCGCTGGCGCACGGGCTCGGGCTCGGCGACATCACGCTGCGCTCGGCTCTCGACCAGCCGCTTGCCGCGGAGATCCGCCTGCGCGGCGTGGGGGACCTGAATCCGAGCCAGATCCTGGTCGGCCTCGGGAGTGCCGGCGACTTCGAGCGCGCCGGCGTGGAGCGCGTCTATCTGCTCTCCGACATCCAGTTCGAGGTGCAGCTGGACGGCGAGGGCAATGGCGTGGTGCGCCTGAGCTCGGACCGTCCGATCCGTGAGCCCTACCTCGATTTCGTGGTCGAGGTGCGCTGGCCTACGGGCCGCGTGCTGCGCGAATACACCGTGCTGCTGGACCTGCCGACCTACACCGGCGCGCCCGCGGAGGCGGTGACGCCGGCGCGCGCGCAGGCCCGTGGCGGGGCGGGCACGGGAATCACGGCAGGCGCGGACGACGGTGGTCTCGCGATCGGCAGCGGCGAGCACACCGTGGCCTCGGGTGAGACCCTGTGGAGCATCGCCAACCGCGCCAGGCCCGATGGCGTTTCCACGCAGCAGATGATGGTCGCGATCCTGCGCGCCAATCCCGGGGCCTTCATCAACGGCAACATGAACCTGATGCGCGCGGGCGCGCTGCTGCGCATGCCGCAAGGCAGCGACCTGGTGGCGTTGTCGCAGACCGAGGCGCGCAGCGCCGTGGCGCAACAGGCGTCCGTGCCCGGTGCCGATGGCGCGCCGGCTGCTCCCGAAACGCCGCCCGCCGCGCCGGCCGAGGCCCCGGCGCCGCAGGGCGAGGGCTATCTGGCGCTCGCGGGTGACAGCGCCGAGAAGCCCGGCGTCGAGGCGGCCGGTGGCGTCGGCGAGACGGACGGGTCGGCCGGTGCCGACGCCGATCTGAGCGCCGTGCAGGAGAACCTGTCGGCGGCCGAGCGCGCCAATGCCGAACTCAAGGCACGCGTCGCGGCGCTGGAAACCCAGGTCAAGGATTACGAGAAGCTCGCGGAGCTGAAGAGCGACACACTGAGCGCGGCGCAGCAGGCGGCCGCGGAACCGGGCGCGGCGACCGAGGCGCCGCCGGCGCCAGCGGCGACGCAGCCCACGGCGGCCGAACCCGGTCTGCTGGAGCAGTTGCTCGGCAACACGGTCGCGCTGGTGGCGGCGCTCGGCGCGCTGTTGCTGGCGATGCTGTTCTTCCTGTTCAGGCGCCGGCGCACCGTGGAGGAATTCGTGCCGGCGCCCGAGCGCACGCTGCGTCCGGCGCCGGCGCCCGCTCCCGAACTGGCGCAACCGCGCAAGGAAATACCGCGCGCGAGTGATGCCGCGCCCGCGGCGCCCGAGTTGGCCGGCGCCGAGCTGACCGATCCGGTGGGCGAAGCGGAGATCTACCTGGCCTATGGCCGCCAGGAGCGCGCGATCGAGATCCTGCAGGAGGCGCTGCGCGGCGATCCCGGGCAGGGCGACGTGCGCCTCAAGCTGATGGAGATCCACGACGAGCGCGGCGAACAGCAGGAGTTCATGCAGCATTACGCCGCGCTCGGCGGCGACGCCACGGCGCAGCGGGCGGCGCGCGATGCGCTGGAGCACGGCAAGAACCCGCGGTGGCTGGCGGTGCTCACCACGGGCGCGGCCGCGCTGGCCGCGGTCGGGATGGAGCCGCGACTCGATCGCGAGCACGAGCTCGCGCTCGATCTCGACGCCGAGCTGGAGCAGGCGGGAAGCAGCGCGGCGCCGGAACAGGAGTTCGAACTGGGCGCCCTGGACGATGCCGACCTCGACGCCCTCGCCGCGGCAGCCGCGTCGCCGCAGCTTTCGCACCAGGAGACGATGCTGGCGAAGACCGGGGAAGCGATCGCCCGCGCGGCCGCCGAGCTGGACCTCGGCACGAACGACGAATTCGAGCTGGACGAGGACGTGTCGCAGGATGCGGGCGCGGAGGAGTTGCCCGAATTCGACCTGCCGCTGGGTGAACTGGAACTCGGTGGCCCCGACGCGCCGGTCGCCGCCGTCGAGGCCGAGGACGCCGATCTCGCTTTCCTGACGGGCACCGACGAGACCGAGACCAAGCTCGAACTGGCCCGCGCCTACGTCGACATGGGTGACCTGCAAGGCGCGCGCGACATCCTCGAGGAAGTGGCGGAGGAAGGCTCGGGCGAGCAGCGCGAGCAGGCCGCCGCGCTGCTGGAACGCATCCGTACCAGCTGACCGCGGATGTCCGGCACGACGGAGTCGCGGCGCCTCGCGCTCGGCATTGAATACCACGGCGGCGCCTACGCGGGCTGGCAGGCCCAGCGCTCGCCCGGTGTGCCTACCGTGCAGGAAACCCTCGAGGCGGCGCTGTCGCGCGTCGCCGATCATCCCGTCTCCACGGTCTGCGCCGGGCGCACCGATGCCGGCGTGCATGCCAGCGCGCAGGTGGTGCACTTCGACACCCATGCCGTGCGCCCGTTGCGCGCCTGGGTGATGGGCGTGAACTCGCTGCTGCCCGCGGACGTCGCGGTGCAGTGGGCACGCGAGGTCGGACCCGATTTCCATGCA
>JAKJFB010000056.1:0-6122 GCA_022705125.1 Pseudomonadota bacterium | reverse complement strand
GCTATCGCCGCTACCGCTACCTGGTGCTCACGCGCGCGCAGCGCAGCGCGCTGGCCGCGGGCTCGGTCTGCCTCGAGCGCCGCCCGCTCGATGCGCCACGCATGCACGAGGCGGCGCAGTGCCTGCTCGGCGAACGTGACTTCAGCGCCTTTCGTGGCGCCGGGTGCCAGTCGCGCACGCCGATGCGCCGGCTCGACCGCATCGCGGTGAGCCGCGCCGGCGAGCTGCTCACCATCGAGGTCGAGGCCAACGCCTTCCTGCTGCACATGGTGCGCAATATCGCCGGGGTGCTCGAATCGCGCGACCGCACGCTGGCCGGCGCGACCGCGCCGGCGCAGGGCCTCTACCTGGTCGATGTCGGCTACGACGCGCAGCTCGGGTTGCCGCGTGCGCCGGCGGGCCCGTGGTTCGCGTGCTGAATCGCGCGCGGCCACGGCCGTGAAGGCGGCGCTCATCTGGTAGAATGCGCGGCCTTCCAGCCAGTCCGGGTGTGCTGCACGGTGCGAGTACGGGTCAAGATCTGCGGAATCACGCGCGAATCCGATGCATTGCTGGCGGCCGACGCCGGCGCCGACGCGATCGGTTTCGTGCACTGGGCGGCCAGCCGCCGCGCGGTGAGTCCGGAGCAGGCACGCGCGATCGCGGCCGTGCTGCCACCGTTCGTCGCGACGGTTGCGCTGTTCGTCGACCCGTCCATGGACGAGGTGCGCCGCGTGCTCGACGCCACGCGTCCCGACCTGCTGCAGTTCCACGGCGACGAGGATCCCGGCTTCTGCGCCGGTTTCGGGTTGCCCTACATCAAGGCCGTGAAAATCGGCGCCACGGCGCCCGCGGCCGCTGTACTGGGCTATCATGCGCTCGCGCGCGGCCTGCTGCTCGACACCCACGATCCCGCGGCCGTAGGCGGCACCGGGCGCGCCTTCGACTGGTCGCTGGCGCCGCAGGGCATCGCCAGGCCGATCGTCCTCGCGGGCGGGCTGAACGCGCAGAACGTCGCGCGGGCGATCGCGCAGGTGCGGCCTTACGCGGTCGACGTGAGCAGCGGCGTGGAATCGGCGCCGGGCATCAAGGACGCCGCCAGGGTGCGGGAATTCATGCGGGCGGTGGCGGCGGTGAACGCCGCGGGCCGCGACTGACAACCAGGGGAAGCGGACGATGAGCTGGCTCGACAAGATAGTACCGGTGGCGGTGCGCCGTGGTGAGCGCGGTGGGCAGGACCGCAAGAGCACGGTGCCCGAGGGCTTGTGGCACAAGTGCATCAAGTGCGAGGCGGTGCTGTACCGTCCCGAGCTCGACCGCAGCCTCGACGTCTGCCCCAAGTGCGATCACCACATGCGCATCGGAGCGCGCCGGCGCCTGGACATCTTCCTCGACGAGACCGGGCGCAACGAGCTCTTCACCGATGTCGAGCCGGTGGACCGCCTGAGGTTCAAGGATCTCAAGCGGTACCGCGACCGCCTCACGGCGGCGCAGAAGGCCACCGGCGAGCGCGACGCGCTGATCGCGATGGAGGGCACGGTCAGGGACGTGCCGGTGCACGCGGTGGCTTTCGAGTTCGCGTTCCACGGCGGTTCGATGGGCTATGCAGTGGGCGAGAAATTCACGCGTGCCGCACGCGCCTCGCTGGAGAAACGCGTGCCGCTGGTGTGCTTCTCGGCGAGCGGCGGCGCGCGCATGCAGGAGGCACTGATCTCGCTGATGCAGATGGCCAAGACCAGCGCGATGCTCGAACGCATGAAGGAGGCGGGCGTGCCGTACATCTCGGTGCTCACCGACCCGATCTACGGCGGCGTGTCGGCGAGCCTGGCAATCCTCGGCGACATCAACATCGCCGAGCCCTACGCGCGCGCGGGCTTTGCCGGCCCGAACATCATCGAGCAGACTATCCGCCAGAAGTTGCCGCGCGGCTTCCAGCGCAGCGAATTCCTGCTCGAGCACGGCGCGATCGACATGATCGTGCACCGCCACCAGATGCGTGAGCGCATCGCCTCGCTGCTCGCGAAGATGACCGGTCGCGCCGAACCCGCGGTGGCGTGAGCGGCGCGCGCCGGGGGATGGGGGCCGTGCCGCAATCGCTGGCCGCATGGCTGGCGTGCCTCGAGGGACGTCATCCGGTATCGCAGATCGTGCTCGGCCTGGAGCGCGTCGGCACGGTCGCCGCGCGCATGGGGCTGCGGCGCCCGCGGGCCACGGTGATCACGGTCGGCGGCACCAACGGCAAGGGCTCGTGCGTTGCCGTGATCGAGGGGCTGCTGCTCGCGCTGGGCAAGCGCGTCGGCGCCTACACTTCGCCGCACCTGTGCCGCTACAACGAGCGCGTGCGTGTGCAGGGTCACGAGGCGACGGACGCGGCGATCTGTGACGCGTTCGCGGCGATCGAGCAGGCGCGCGGCGGGATCCCGCTGACCTATTTCGAGTTCGGCACGCTGGCGGCGCTGGCGATATTCCGCCGCGAGGCGCTCGACTGGATCGTGCTGGAAGTCGGCCTCGGCGGTCGCCTCGACGCGGTGAACATCGTCAATGCCGACGTGGCCGTGGTGACGGGCATCCAGATCGATCACACCGAGTGGCTCGGCCCCGACCGCGAATCCATCGGGCGCGAGAAAGCCGGGATCTTCCGCACCGGGCACCCTGCCGTTTGCGGCGATCGCGCGCCACCGGCCTCGCTGCGCGCGGCGGCGCGCACCCTGGGCGCGCCGTGGTACGGCATCGGGCAGGAATTCGATTGCGGCAGCGACGCCGCGGGTTGGTTCTGGCGTGGCATGGCGCGGGATGGACGCTCGCTGCGGCACGACGGTCTCGCGGCGCCGCAGCTGGTGGAAGAAAACGTCGGCTGCGCGCTGCAGGCGCTGGCCTTGGCGGGGATCGAGCCGGATGCGCAGCTGCTGCGGCGCGCGCTGCCGGCGATCGGGTTGTCCGGGCGCTTCGAGCGCCGGCAACTGGGGGCGAACGAATGCGTGCTGGACGTGGCGCACAACCCGGCCGGCATCGCGCGGCTCGCGGCGCGCCTCGCTGCCGGGCCGCCGCGCGGGCGCACCGTGGTGCTGTTCGCGGCGATGCGCGACAAGGATCTTGCGCCGATGCTGGCCACGCTCGAGCCGCTGGCACACGAGTGGTTGTTCCCGGCGCTGCCCGGGGAGCGCGGGGCGCTCCCGGCGGATGTCATCGAGGCGCTCGGCGATGCGGTGGGGCAGGCACGAGTGAGGTGCTGCGACAGCGTGGCCGCCGCGCTCGAGCAGGCGGTGGCGACACTGTGCACGGGTGACAGGCTGGTGGTGTGCGGTTCCTTCCACACGGTGGGGCCGGCGCTGGAATGGCTCGATGAGCGGGGCGCGGAACCCGGGGAGACGGCGTGACGGAAGCAATGAAGCACAGACTGGTTGGAGCGGCCGTGCTGGTGGCGCTGGGCGTCATCGCCTGGCCGGTACTCTTCGACACCACGCCGGTGCGCGAGATGAGCCAGCGCAGCCAGATCCCGACGGAACCCGCGCTCGAGCGTTTCAGCGTGGACGAGCCGCAGCCGCCGCAACTGCCGCCGGCGCCGGATTCCGCGGCGCAGCGCGCGGCGCAGGTGTCCCAGACCGAGCCCGAGCGCGAGAAGGAGGCAGCGGAGCTGGCACCGAAGGACGACAAGCCGGTGGCGAGCGCGGTGAAGGATCCCGCGAGCGGGCTGCCGCTGCAGTGGGCGGTGCAGCTCGGGGCCTTCAGCAAGGCCGAGGCGGCGCAGGAGATCAAGCGCCGCGCCGAGCAGGCGGGCTTCCATGCCATCGTGCAGACGGTTCCGGCGGGCAGCGGCACGCTGCACAAGGTGTACGTGAACCCGAAGCTCGATCGCGCCGAGGCGCAGGCGCTGGCCGCGCAGGTCGAGAAGAAACTGGCCGTCAAGGGTTATGTCACGCGGTATTATCCCTGAAGGATGTTGCCACCGGCTTTGCTAGAATGACCGCTCTTGCGACGGGCCGGGAACTGCGTGGACGCGCTTAATGCTGCTGATTGGGTGATCGTGACGGTCGTCGGTTCATCGATGCTCATCAGCCTGTTGCGCGGCTTCGTGCGCGAGGCGTTCTCGCTGGCGGGCTGGGTGCTCGGCTTCATTGTCGCGATGGTGTTCTCGGATCGGCTGGCGTACCTGCCCGGCGGTTTCGTCAACGATGAAACGGGGCGCTACATCCTTGCCTTCGCACTGCTGTTCGTGCTGACCCTGATCGCGGTGGCGCTGGCCGGCAAGCTGTTGCTCAGCCTGGTGCAGTTCGCCGGGCTGGGTATGCTGGATCGCGTGCTCGGCATGGCGTTCGGCTTCGCTCGCGGGGTGGTCATCCTGCTCGCGGTGGTGATGCTGCGTGAACTGCTGGAGCTCGACAGCTTCGAGTGGTGGCAGTCCTCGGTGCTGCTGCCGCACCTGCTGCTGCTGGAGAGCGGGTTCCGGCAATTCACCGGCACGCTGAGCGCGCTGCTCGCCGGCGCGGTCAACTGAGAACGGAGGGCGCGAATTATGTGCGGTATCGCGGGCATCGTCGGTCGCGGCCACGTCAACCAGCAGCTCTACGACGCGCTGACGGTGCTGCAGCACCGCGGGCAGGATGCCGCGGGCATCGTGACCTGCGACCAGGGCGTGTTCAAGCAGCGCAAGGCCAACGGCCTGGTGCGCGATGTGTTCCGCAGCGAGCACATGGAGCGCCTGAGCGGCAGCTACGGCATCGGGCATGTGCGCTACCCCACCGCGGGCAGCGCGAGCGCGGCGCTGGCCCAGCCGTTCTACGTGAACAGCCCCTACGGCATCTCGCTCGCGCACAACGGTAACCTGACCAACTCGGTCGAGCTTCGCGCGCAGGTGTTCCAGGCGGACCTGCGTCACATCAACACCGATTCCGACAGCGAGGTGCTGCTGAACGTGTTCGCGCACGAGCTGCAGATTCTCGGCAAGCTGGTGCCCGATGCGAACGACATCTTCACCGCGGTCGCCGGCGTGCACCGGCGCGCGCGCGGCGGCTACGCGGTGATCGCGCTGATCGCCGGCCACGGCATCGTGGCCTTCCGCGACCCCAACGGCATCCGCCCGCTGATCTTCGGCGAGCGCGAGACCGGGGCCGGCACCGAGTACATGATCGCCAGCGAGAGCGTCGCGCTCGACGTGCTGGGTTTTCGCGTGATCCGCGACGTGGCGCCCGGCGAGTGCGTCTACATCGACGTGGCGGGCAACCTGCACACGCGCCAGTGCGCCGACAATCCGCGCCTCACGCCATGCATCTTCGAGCACGTGTACTTCGCGCGCCCCGACTCGATCATCGACGGCATCTCGGTGTACAAGGCGCGGCTGCGCCAGGGCGAGCGCCTTGCCGACAAGATCAAGCGCCTGCGTCCCGACCATGACATCGACGTCGTGATCCCGATCCCCGACACCAGCCGCGTCGCCGCACAGGTCATCGCCTACGAGCTCGGGGTGAAGTTCCGCGAAGGCCTGATGAAGAACCGCTACATCGGCCGCACCTTCATCATGCCGGGGCAGGCGATGCGCAAGAAGTCCGTGCGCCAGAAGCTGAACCCGATCGAGCTCGAGTTCCGCGACAAGAACGTGCTGCTGGTCGATGACTCGATCGTGCGCGGCACCACCTGCAACGAGATCATCCAGATGGCCCGCGACGTGGGCGCGCGGCGCGTGTATTTCGCCTCCGCCGCGCCGCCGGTGCGCTGGCCGAACGTCTACGGCATCGACATGCCCTCGTCCGACGAACTGGTCGCCCACGGTCGCACCGAGGAGCAGGTCTGCGAGCTGATCGGCGCCGACTGGCTGGTCTACCAGGATCTCGAGGACCTGGTGTCGTGCTCGCGCGACGGCAACCCGGAGATCCGCGGCTTCGACTGTTCGGTGTTCGACGGCGAGTACGTGACCGGCGACGTCGATGCGGCGTATCTCGAGCGCCTGCACGCGGCGCGCAACGACGACTCCAAGGCCAGGCACGAAGCCGCGGCCCGCGCGGGCGATTCCGCGCTGGTCGGCCTGCACAACCACGCCACCTGATCCGCCCGGGGGAGACTGCCGATGCACGACGAGGAACGGCGCGCCGCACTGGCGCGCGCGCGCGGCGACACGCTGGCGGTGCGCGCCGGGCAGGTGCGCAGCA
>JAKJFB010000569.1 GCA_022705125.1 Pseudomonadota bacterium | reverse complement strand
GCGGGGCCCTGCCTGCCGCCTCTCCCCGCTCAGCCGAGCATTGCCCCGAGCCGCCCGCGGATGATCGCCTCGGCTTCGGCGACGATGCGCGTGATCAGTTCCTTGCAGCTCGGGATATCGTGGATCAGGCCCTGGACCATGCCGGCCCAGAAGATGCCCTTCGCCAGGTCCCCGGTCTTGAGCAATTCGGCTCCCGCCTTGCCCGAGACGAGCTCGCGCACGGCCTCGAAGGTGGCGCCGGGCTCGCGCAGGCGGCGCACCACCTCGTCCGACACCTCGTTCCTGCCCACGCGGGCCGTATTGTGGAGGCTGCGGAAGATCAGGTTCGTGCCGCGCTCGTCGTTCTCGACATACTTCTGCTTCACGTTGGGGTGGATCGGGGCCTCCTGCGTGGCGCAGAAGCGCGTACCCATGTTGATCCCCTCTGCGCCCAGCGCCAGCGCCGCCGCGAGCCCGCGCCCGTCACCGAATCCGCCCGATGCGAGCAGCGGGATCTTCACGCGGTCCGCCGCCGCCGGGATGAGGATCAGTCCGGGAATATCGTCCTCGCCGGGATGACCGGCGCACTCGAAGCCGTCGATCGAGATGATGTCGCAGCCCGCCCGCTCGGCCGAGAGCGCATGACGCACCGCGGTGCACTTGTGCATGATCGTGATGCCGTGCGGCTTCATCATCGCCCACAGTTCGCGCACTTCCTGCGTGCCGGCGGTCTCGACGATCTTGACGCCGGCGTCGATGATCGTCTGCGCAAAGGCCTTGTAGTCGGGCGGCGTGACGGATGGCAGCACGGTCACGTTGACCGCGAAGGGCCTGGACGTCATTGCGCGACAACGCTCGATTTCCGCGCTCAGCGCCGCGGGACTCGGCTGTGTCAGCGCCGTGATGATACCGAGGCCACCCGCATTGGAGACGGCGCTGGCGAGCTCGGCATAGCCCACGTGCATCATGCCGCCCTGGACTATGGGGTGCTCGATGCCGAGCATTTCGGTAATGCGGGTCCTGATTGCCATCTTTACCTCTCTGGGCTGGAACCTGGTGGTCGCGACGTGCGCGGCCGCGGATTATATGCGAATCCCGCCGTGATGCCTCGAACCGGGCCTTGTTGTTCCACTGCCCCCATCGCAGGAGTATCGTCGACCCGGGACAGGCACCAACAGGCAACGGGAGGTGAATGATGAAAACCGACATGCCCGGCAAGGAACCGATAATCGCCAAGCTCAACCAGATCCTCGAGCTCGAGATGGCGGGCGTGGTGCGCTACACCCACTACTCGTTCATGGTCTTCGGCTTCAGCCGCATTCCCGTGGTGAACTGGTTCCGCAGCGCGGCCAACGAGACGCTGACGCATGCGGTCGAGGCCGGCGAGATGATCACGCTGGCGGGCGGATACCCATCGCTCGGCATCGGCCCGCTGCTGGAGACCCACCAGCACGACCTGCGGGAAATGCTGCGCGAATCGATGGATTTCGAAATCCAGGGCGTCGACCTGTACAAGGAACTGCTGGCGCTCGCCGAAGCCGCCGGCTCCGTCACGCTGGAGGAGTACGCCCGGCAGAAAATCGCCGAAGAGGCCATGCACATCGGCGACATCGACAAGATGTTGCGCCGGCCCGGAAACATCAGCCAGGCGGTGAAAACCGAGGCGCCGTGACGGCCGCCTGGAGTGCGGCCGGCACGTCGGGTCTCAGGCCAACGCCTCCCCGAACACCGCCAGCAGCCGGCTCCAGGCCCTCTCCGCCTGCGCTTCGTCGTAGACCGCGGAGTCCGGCGGGCACCAGCCGTGCATCGCGCCGGCATAGACCTCGATCTCGGCCGGCAGGGCGGCCGCGGCGAAGGCCTCCCGTAGCACGTCCTTAGCCTGCGGTTCGCGCGCATCGTCGTTCTCGGCAATCGCGATCAGGTAGCGCGCCTTCATCCGCGGCACCAGCAGGTGCGGGCTGTCGGGCTGATCGGTGACCAGGCCGCCACCGTGGAAGGATGCGCCAGCGCCGATGCGTTCGGGCAGCGCGGCCGCGGTGCGCATCGTGATCGGCCCCCCCATGCAGTAGCCCATGGTGCCGAGCTTGCGCCTGGTATCCACCGGGGCCTGGGCGTCGAGCCACGCCACGAAGGCCTTTGCGTCGGTCACGTGCGTGCGTGCATCCAGCGACTGGTACAGCGGCATGACGACATCGCGCGTCGACTGCTCGGCAAAGGTGGCGCCGTCGGGAATCACCGGCGCGCGCTGCTGGCGG
>JAKJFB010000568.1:315-2236 GCA_022705125.1 Pseudomonadota bacterium | reverse complement strand
CCGCGAGGCGGTAGCCCCACGAGAACTGCGTCGGGAAGCCGTCGATCTGGGTCACCGGGTTGCGCAGCTGGCCGGTGGAGATGTCCGGCCCGCCGCCGGTATCGGTGCCATCGCCGTTGTAACGCAGCAGGTCATGCGAGGGCAGGTCCCAGACCTTGGTGGCACCGATCTCGCCGACCACGGCGATCTGCTCGGCAGCGAGGAAATTGCCGGGCCCGAACACCTTGGTGAAGGTCGACTGGAACTGGCTGATCTCGTGTCGCTCGAAGCCCGGGATGCTGGCTGTTGAAGCGCAGCTGCGGCTGCGGGATCAGCGCATTGAGCGGACTCAAGCCGGCAAACAGCAGTTCGACGTCATCCACCTGCAGCGGCGCGTTCTCGCGGTAGCTGACCTCGCCCTGCCAGGCCACGCCCAGCGGCAGCGAGGTGTTCCAGCTCATGCCGTAGAGCTTGATGTCCTCCGGGTATTCGACCATCACGCGGCCGGAACTGGTGGCGCTGCTGGTAATGGCGAAACCGGAGATCACCGGCAGACGGCTGTGGTACTTGAGGTAGTAGAAGCCGAATTCGGTTTCGTTGAGCTCCGAGGCGAAGTAACGCAGCGCCGCGCCGTACTGACCGCTGTCGCTGGCCTTGCGGTCGGGGATGCGGGCGAAGGCCGCGCCGCAGCCCGCGCCCACCAGCGCCGGCGGCAGGCCGGTGTCGGTCAGCCCGAAGCCCACCGCACCACCGGCTGGATTGGCGCACACGTCCCAGAACAGCTCCGGGTTGTTCACCGGCTGCGGCGCCGTGCCGAAGCCCAGCATCACGAAGGTGCCGCCGATGGTGGCGAAGTCGTTGGTGCTGAAATAGGTGCCGGCCGGATCGGGCTCGATTTCTTCCCACTCCAGCAAGTAGAGACCTTCCACCGAGAGGTTCTCGGTGATCGAGAACGAGGCCCAGAGCGAATCCACCGGCAGGAAGGCTTCCTTCAGCTCGGCGCCCGGCACGCGGATGCGCGAGACGTCGATCGGGTTGATGACGTTGATGCCGTTCTGGATGAAGGTGCTCTCGCCCCAGCTCACCACCTGCCGACCGAATCGGACCGAGCCG
The DNA here is from genome assembly GCA_022705125.1 of Pseudomonadota bacterium. The sequence goes on along the minus strand of JAKJFB010000568.1, from coordinate 1,144 downwards.
TTCGAGGTGTCGCTGATCGCGAAATTGTGGAACACGAACGCATCAAGCAGCTTGAACTCGCTGCCGACCTTGTCCTGCGCCAGGTCCGAGAGCACGTCCTTGCCTTCGTTCTCGAAGTCGTAGAAGTAGGTCGCACGCACGAACGCACCGGAGTCGCGGATGTTGAGGCTCATCTCGCTGGTGATCTTGAAGGCGTTGGAGAACAGGTCGCCGTCGTCGTAGTTGAGGTTGCCGTCATCGCCGTTGACCGAGAAACGTCCGCGCGCGGCAATCTGCAAGGCCTGCGCATCGAGGTAACGGCCCTGGGCCTGCAAGGCCGCAACCTGCGCCGCCAGGGTCGGGGTGAACTGCGCCTTGCCGATCAGGTCGTCGTCCTGATCCTCCATGCGCGCCGAGAGTCCGTAGCTCACCGTGGTGTCGAGGCTGCCGCTGAGCTCGCCGCGGCTGAACTCGAAGGCCTGGACGGCGGGTGCGGCGAAGGTGGCGAGCAGCGCGCCCGCCAGCGCCACCGCGAGTGGCGCGCGGGAAGCCTGCAAGCCTCGCGCGCGAATCGTCTGGATGTGGTTCATGGTGTTGTCCTCGATTCGTGGCTGGGCTTACTGGGTGCGGATCACGGTGCGGTCGGTGACCAGCAGGGCCACACCACCGGATCCGATGAAGCTCGCCATCTGGCGCTGCATTTCCGTGGTGGCTGCCGCCGAGGCCGTCGGGCTGAGCAGCGAACCGTGATCGCCAACGATGAAGCGCACCGCGCCACGCACGCCGGGCGGCTGGCTCGGCGTGTTGTTGGTGATGGTCGGCAAGCCCAGGGCGCGAATCAGCGGCTCGG
>JAKJFB010000568.1:0-305 GCA_022705125.1 Pseudomonadota bacterium | reverse complement strand
CACCGCCGACCACCTCATGCAGCACGATGGCGTTCTGGGCCGATGCGAAGCCGTAGTTGATCGGGTCCACCGCATCCACCACCTGCTGCGCTGCGCCCATGAAGCGATCGTAGTCGGGCGTGTTGGGCTGCAGGTTCGCGGCCGCCGCCAGGCCGGCGCGGATGCGCGGACCGAAGGTGGGCGAGCCATCGAGCAGGCGCGCGATGCCGCCACCGGGCACCGAGAGCAGGCCGACGTTGACGTTGGGTTCGATCGCGAGGAACGAAGTGCCCGTGATCGCGCCCAGCGACTGGCCGACGAAGCTG
>JAKJFB010000567.1 GCA_022705125.1 Pseudomonadota bacterium | reverse complement strand
ACCAGCCGTTCTCGGCCTCGCTGAGCAGGCGCACGCGCTCCAGCACCTCGTGCACGTTGACCGGCTGCGGCGCGCGCGGCGCGAATGGAATACCAGGGTTGCGACATGGACAGGCCTGCAGACGAGGAATGACGCTTGCAGCCTATCCCCGCGCGTGTCGCAGCATTACTGCCCGGTGCGACAGTTTTTTGCTGCGCGGCCGGCGGCGCAGCTCAGGCCGCGCAGCTCAGGCCGCGACGCCCGCGCGGCCGGGCGTCGGCTCCAGGCTCACGGTACGCCATTTGCCCTCGCGCCGATCGAGCCCGCGGTCGTCCTTGTAGAGCTCGGTCATGCTGGCATGCGAGTGCCCGAGCAGCGTCTGCACGTCTGCAATGCCCTGCGTGTGGTACAGCCGCGCGGCCAGCGATCGGCACTCGTGCAGGCTGGGCGGATCGGTATCGGCACTGCGATCGCGCGGGCGCGTGACCATCTCGAGCGCCTGCTCGAAGCGCCACGACATCGACGGGCCCACCGGCGGCGCACCTGTGCTCTTGCGCAACAAAAAGGCGTTGGCCCCGTCCGGCGCCGGGCCGTACAGCCGACAGGCCTCGATCGCCTCGCCTACGCTGAAGCCCACGGCATGCAGCCGCAGGTGCAGCGGAATGGCGATGCGCGTGCCGGTCTTCTCTTGCTCGACATGCAGATGCGGCAGCGGCTCCCCGGCGACCAGTTCGTCCCACACGTCGCAGAAGCGCATCTTGCGCAGGTCGCCGCGGCGCTGCCCGGTCACCACTGCCAGCAGCAACATGCACGCCACCCAGGGCGGCTGCCTGCGACGGGCGTAGTCGTGCATCGCCGCCCACTGATCGAGCGTGAGCCGAAGCCGCGCCACCCTCACGCGCGGGGTGCGGATGCCGTGGCACGGGTCGCGGTCGATCCAGCCGTAATTGACGGCCTCGCGGAACATCTCGCGCACCTCGATCATCATGCGACGCGCCAAGTGCGGGTGATGCGCATGAACGCCCGCGATAAATCCGGCGATGTCGTGCGGCCGGATCTCGCCGACATGCCGACGCCCGAACTGCGTCACCAAGCGCTTGATGTAGCTCGCGCGGTTGGCTTTGGTCTTGTCCTGGATCGGCTTGGCGGCGACCAGCTTGCTATAGGTCTCAGCCCACTCGGCCACCGTGCGATAACGGGGGAGGATGCGGCCGAGCGTGGCGGAAAGGAATGTCATGGATTGCTCGACTAGGTGCCGCCAGGCGCTTTGAGGCAGGAGCGCCTGCGGGATTCGGCGCGCGAGGGGGATTAGAACGTCGGCGACCAGCCCGCTTCAGCCTGCCGACGCGCCCACAGCTCGGGCACAGTGCCGATGATGATCGTCCCGGCCTCCGCGCGCTCACGCAGACCTTTTGCCAGCGCGGTTGCTTCAGCACGGCTCATCGTCTGGTTGTCATGGGTGGTCTCGTGGAAGAAGTGCGTGGTGATCACACAATCTCCGCCGCGGGCGGTCTCCAGATCCACTTCGGACAGGATCTGTGCCGCCGTCTTCCCGGTCTGTAGAACGCTCGGCATATCCAGCGGCGTGGGAATCCCGTGCGTACCGTGGACTCCCCGTGAATTGAGACTGCGTGCAGTCAGCAGTCCGATCCGGCGAGCCTCTGCAATGTACGGCGCGGATCGCACGCCGTTGCACCACGCGAAATGTGATGCGCCGTCCGCGAATCCCTGTGCGATCAACACATCCCGCGCGCGCTCCACGTCTGCGGCCCATTGTGCAGGGGAGGCGTATGCCGCCTCTGCGCGCAAATGACTGGTCGTGTGGTTGCACACGACATGACCGCGACTGGACATCCACCGCAGGTCTGCCCACGTCATATGCTCTGCGCTGCCGCTCGACGGGCTATTGGTCATGCAGAACAGCGTCATCGGGATACCGTAGCTCTGGAAAATTGGCGCCCCGACCGTTTTCTGGTTGAGCTGGTTGTCATCGCAGGTGAGCACGACCATCGGGCGGCGCTTGCGTAGCACCTCGACGTGCAGCAGCTGGATACGCGCCGCCGCACCGCCAGCCGTGGCGTTTGCTTGCACGCGCAGCCACTTGTAGTTCTGATATGCGGCCGCGTCCGCGGGGAGCGGGCCAGTGCCGCCCGTAAACTCCGACAGTCGACGCGCAAACGCAACGCGACCGACGCCGGGCATCATGATGATGCTCGATGTCTCAAACGTCGCGGAGCGGGCATTAGTTTTCCCCGTTT
>JAKJFB010000566.1 GCA_022705125.1 Pseudomonadota bacterium | reverse complement strand
GGCGAGGCCATGCACTGGTTCTGGTCGCATTACCTGGAGAGCCCGGCGCAGGGGCGCGAGCCCTATGCCAGCCCGGCGCACGCCGGGAACTTCGCAGGGCTGCCGCCGGCTACCGTTATCACCGCACAATACGACCCGCTGCGCGACGAGGGCGAGGACTACGCCGCGCAATTGCGCGCCGCCGGCGTGCCGGTGCTGCTGAAACGCTACGACGGCATGATCCATGGTTTCGTCAGCATGGCCGACATGCTGGACGACGGCCGCGCCGCGCAATTGCTGGTCGCCGAGCAGTTGAAGGCGGCATTTGCCTGAACGCCCGTGGGTCGCCATTCATGGCGACATGAACGTTCACACACAAGACAAAAGAGGAAGCTGACTCGATGGGAACCTATGCAATGACCGGTGGCGCCACGGGTATCGGCGCGGCGATCAAGGAGCAGCTGCGCGCGCGCGGCGAGCGCGTGATCGTGGTGGACATCAAGGACGCCGACATCGTCGCGGACCTTGGCGCGAAGGCGGGGCGCGACGCGGCGGTGGCCGGCATCCTGGAGCGCGCGCCCGAGGGGCTCGACGGCTTCGTGGCCTGTGCGGGGGTCGGCCCCTACCTGCCGCCGGCGCTGATCGCGAGCATCAACTATTTCGGCGTGGTCGAGGTGACCGAGGGCCTGCGCGCCGCGCTCGAGCGCCGTCGCGGCGGCGTGGTCGTGATTTCCTCGAACTCGGCGCCGATGAGCACGGATGCGGCCTATGTCGACCTGTTGCTCGCGGGCGACGAGGCGGGTGCCGGTGCGCAGGTCACGGGTCAGAACGGCCAGGTGGCGTACTCGGGCTCGAAGATGGCCGTGGCGCGCTGGGTGCGTCGCAACGCCCCGAAGTGGGCCGCCGCAGGCGTTCGCCTGAACGCGATCGCGCCAGGTCTGATCAAGACGCCGCTGAGCGCCAGCGCCACGGCGGATGCGCGCTTCGCCGACGCGATGAAGGCCTTCGAGGACTCCATCCCGGTGGGTCGCGCCGGGCAGCCCGCGGACATCGCGGCGATGGCCTGCTTCCTGCTGAGTCCGGCCGCCGAATTCGTCTGCGGCTCCGTGCTGTTCGTCGATGGGGGGCATGACGCCATGTTCCGCCCCGATCAATTCTGAGCGGCGGCCGCAGCGGGCCGGCGCAAAACTCTCAGGATCTCAGTGCATCGCGGTACTTTTCAGCATTGCGAGTTGCGGCGCGCACCCTTTCGGGGCGCCGCTATCTAAGCTGGAAACACTTTTCCCCGCCGTCGGCGCGGGTACAGGAGGTGGCAGCGATGAGCCAGCAGAGGAGTGACACGTCGGCGCGCCGGCAGCAGGCGAGCGGCGCGCGCAACGACAAGTCCGGCCGTCAGTCGCGCGGTGAAGGCCCCGCGACGAATCCCGGGTTCTACCGTCCCCGCTTCAAGGTGAGGTTGCCCGAGGGCGACGCCGGCTTCGTGCCCGGCTACAACTGACATCCCGCGGCGCGGCTGCGGCCGGGCCGATCGGGCGCCTCGCAGCGCCCTCGGAGCGCGGCAATTCGCCCGCGCCTTTTTCCTTGAGCTTGCCCATCTGCAAACGTATCCTTGCACCCTTTCGCATTTTGCGGGGTGTCTTGGATGGTCTCGGGCAGTATCGTGGCTCTGGTCACGCCGATGCACGCATCGGGCAACGTGGACTGGGCAGCGCTCGAGCGGCTCATCGAACTGCACGCTGCCAACGGCACTGCGGCGATCGTGTCGGTGGGTACCACGGGCGAGAGCGCAACGCTCAGCGTCGAGGAGCACGGCGAGGTGATCCGCCACACCGTGGCCGCGGTCGCGGGGCGCATGCCCGTGATCGCCGGCACTGGTGCCAACTGCACCCGCGAGGCCATCGAGCTGACCGAGAATGCCAAGAACGCCGGCGCCGATGCCTGCCTGCTGGTCACGCCCTACTACAACAAGCCGACCCAGGAAGGGCTTTACCAGCACTTTCGCACCATCGCCGAGGCGGTCGACATCCCCCAGATCCTCTATAACGTGCCGGGGCGCACCGGCTGCGACATGCTGAACGACACCGTGCTGCGCCTGTGCGAGGTACCCAACATCGTCGGCATCAAGGACGCCACCGGCAACCTCGATCGCGGTCGCGAACTGCTCTCGCGCTGCCCGGGCGATTTCGCGGTGTACTCCGGCGATGACGCCACCGCGGCCGAGCTGATGCTCGCCGGCGCGCGCGGCAACATCTCGGTGACC
>JAKJFB010000565.1 GCA_022705125.1 Pseudomonadota bacterium | reverse complement strand
TCCAGTGAAGAGCTTTGCAAGGTCATCACGGTGGCGTGACCTGGCGAAGGCCGCGATGTCACGACGGATCGCCCCGATGAGGCCGCGCGACGATTGACCGGGCGGCCGGGCTTCACTGAGGTACCGTGTCACCGCAACCCTCGACGACAGACCCTCGTGCCAGCCCCGCAGCGCTGCCAGCGCCGCCGCGTCAGGCAGCGACACCGACGTTGCGGTTACAGATAGGCCCGTTTTCACCCTGGGAAGTTTACGACTCTGGCAGCGCTATGCCGCTAAGAACACTTATCGGTATAGCACTGCCAAGAGCCAACTTATTCAAGTCAGGCACCGCCGATTTCGGGCCCGGCTTTCCCTTGGTCAGTACGAGCGGGGAACCGCCGCGGCCGTCACCTGTTGGCGGTGCCGCCTGACTCCATTTGCCGCATTTGCTTGGTTGTCCTGATTTGCTTAGAATGTCCGTATGAACACCGATCTCAGCACTCCCGTCCTGCTGCGCCGCATCGCGCAGCTCGAGGCCACCGTTGGGCGCCTCAGCGAAGACCTCGGCACCCTTCGCTCTGCGGTCAGCAAGCAAGGGCTGCAACTACCGAGGACACGAGGCGTTCGAGCCCGGGTGGCGCACGCCGACTCCTCCGCCGCGGACAACCTGCATGCTCAGGCCACCGGCGGCCTGGCGGGCGCCACCGCGCGCGGCGAGGCAGCACGTGTCCAGTGGGTCAAGGATGGCCTCGTCGTTCCCGGCGAGCGACTCGCGCAAGCGTGGGGGCTCACCCGCCAAGCCTTGGCGCCGGCCGCGGACCGTGGCGAGGTCTTTGCAGTGAAGGTCGGCAACCGGCTGTACTACCCGCAGGCATTCCTGGGCATGGACCGCGAGGCCGTGGCAGCCGTCTGTCGCGCACTCGGTGACCTGGGCGCCAGCGAGAAACTGATGTTCTGGCTGCGCGAGCACGGCGCTCTCGCTGGGAAAAGTGTTGCCGACGCGTTGGAGGCGGGGACTGCCTTGGCCAAGGTCGAGCGCCTGGCGGCGGCATGGGCGCGCGAACGAGGCGCCTCGCGTGTCCCTGCGGCTGCCTGACAGCGGTTCCTTTGAGGATCTGCTTCGACCGACCAGGATCGAAGTCGCGTCGCTGGTGCGCTTGAGCCGGCATCCGGCCACTGAGCCGTATTGGTCTGCTGGGGTCTATCGCTTTGATGATCCACATCCTGGCGGTGCCGACGCGTTCGGCACCTGCTACACCGCCAGCACCATCGAGGTAGCCTTCGCGGAAAGCGTCATCCATGAGTGCGGGCGATTCGTCGCCGGCAGATACGAGGTGCCGTCTGCAGAAGTTACTGAGCGCTCGGTCGTGCGGTATTCCTGTGAACGGCGCAAGACGCTGGTATTGGCTGACCTGACCGGGGCAGCGCTCAAGGCCTTGGGACTCAACAACGACATCAGTGCATCCGCCGACTACACGGCGAGCCAGGCCTGGGCACGGGCGATCCACGGTGCGAGTCCGCGCTGGGATGGAATTCGGTACGTGTCGCGGCAAATGAACAAGGGGTTTGCCTACGCCATCTTCGAGCGCAGCGGGCTCCGCAAGCTGCGCGCCGAGAAGCTCAAGGCTCGGCAGGTGGATGACCTCTGCGATCGGTTCAACGTCACCGCGGTCTGAGGGCACTGCCGTCCGAACCCGAAGGTCGGCAACCTGGCATACACCGGCCGTTCGTCGGCGAAAACCGGTCGGCTCCACTCGGCCAATACCTACCCTTTACGAGCGGCAGCTATGGATGCTGCCGAGATGGTTCACGGCAGCGATTTCTCGCATCATCTGTACTGCCGAAAGGAGGTACGACTGAGTCGTCTGAACTCTGCGAGATCGGCTTGCAGACGCCGGGCAAGGATGCCGAGTGCCTCTCCTTGCGTCGATGTTGCCATCCCCTTGAGCTCGCGCTCACCGGAGAGTGCCAGTTGCAGAACGCCCCGCGCCAGTTCGTCGACATGCGCCACGCTCTCGCGCGCGCCCGCATGGTGCATGAGTTTGCCGACCAGACGCAGCTCGGCCAGGGTTTCGCGCAGTGTTTCGACGCGGCGTTCGAGCAGCGCCCTCACGCCGGCGACGGACATGCGCCCAGCTTCGAGCATCGCGCGCGCGTTCTCGCGCCGCGATGTGGCCACGGCGGTGGCAACCTTCGCGAGCTTCATCGGCCCGGGCTCCGGCGCGGGTGCGCTCGGCGCTGGCTCGCGCTGGCTGCGTTTT